>JBCCSR010000142.1:0-8705 GCA_039199865.1 Bacteroidota bacterium | reverse complement strand
TCGAATCAGTCAGCCCATCGATCCCCTTACCAATGAAACCAATCTTGGAGAATTTATTCTCAGCGAAGAACAAAATTTACGAACCATTAGTGGAACGCTGCTCGATTGCAACAATCAGGCCATTGCAGAGGGCTATGTGAAAGTGAGTACCGGATCATCCTACAATATCTTTTATGTAGCCGAAGATGGATCTTTTGATGCTTCATTTGTCAGTTGCTCGGAAAATGAGGAGATCGAGATCATCGGAGTCAATATGACCAATGCGAAGCAGAGTCAAGTCTTCCAATATATTGTTGGCAATAACATTGATGCGGGAAACCTATTGGCTTGTAGTGATTTGGAGGAGTACATCAGTTTTGATCTAGATGGTATCGCTTACTTGTTGCTTGAACCATTTGGGCAGAAAGACCCCAATCAGGATCGCACCAGATTGGGGGCAGATTGGAACGGAGATAATATCGTTTTAAACGAAATAGAGGGATCGGGTGTAGGAAATTTCAACCTAAAGAGCTTGAATGTCAATGATTTGACTTCTCAAGATGGAGTATTGCCAAATGTGACGGTAACCTTTAATGCTTACGGAGCTGTGGAGGAGTTGATTACCGGAATATTTGAAGGAGATTTTGTGGACAGCGATGGTGGAAGCCATGTAATCAAAGGCAGTTTCCACATTCAAAGAGATAATTAACGTGTTTGTAAGATAAGGGTGGCTATCTTCAAAAAGATTGGGATAGCTCCCTCTTTTTTCCTATTTTTATTATGAATTGTTAATTGCTCCGCGACTTAATAAAACGAAAACTATTGACAGATAAGGCGCTCATAGAGGGTTGCATCAAGGAAAACAAACAATGTCAAAAAGAACTTTTCCTTAGATATGCCGGTAAGATGCTGACCGTCTGTCGTCGTTATGCCCGCCACCAATTGGAAGCGGAAGATATTTTGCAAGATGCCTTTATCAAAGTATTCGATAAAATCAATCAATTCAAATTCAACGGTTCTTTCGAGGGTTGGATACGTCGAATCGTTGTCAACACAGCCCTCAAAAACTATCAAAAGAGTAGTTTTCAAAAAGAACAAATTGGAATAGAGGACTATGAGGAAAATGGCCTGGAGCCGACCGTTTATGCCCAGCTTCACCAGGAAGAATTGCTGGCTTTGATTTCGGCCCTACCGGATGGCTATCGAGTGGTATTTAACCTTTACGTTTTGGAAGGTTTTAGCCATAAAGAAATCGCCCAAAGCTTGGGGATTCAAGCGGCAACTTCTCGTTCTCAATTGCTCAAAGCTAGAAAAATGTTACAAGCGCAAATCCTGAAATTGCAAAAGATTTCCGCATGAAGAATAGGAACGAAAATATGGATCAAATTTTCCGGGATCGGCTCAACGATTACGAATCGTCAAGCCCCGATCACCTCTGGGAAAAAATTGATGCCCGTCGTTCCAATCGGAAAAAACCTCTGTTCAAGCCTTGGCAATTCAATCTTTTGGGTCTCGGTTTGCTCCTATCGAGTTTGGCCATTGGTTGGTTGGTTGCTGGACAGCACAGCAAAGATGTATTTAATGCTTTTCAACTGGCACAAAGCCAAAATGAAATTGCTGAAGTTGCCCTCGTTACAGATCCAAGCGAACCGAAAGATGGGCATTTGGCCGTAGCCAGTTCTCCGCTTGAGGCGACAGCAGCCACATGGAAAGGAGAAGATAGGGCCGTATTGCCTACAGTTGTCCAAGACCCATCCAAAAAGACAAGGACTTCATTCAATACGACTACGGATTTGACTACAGCAAATCCAACGAAAGTTGAGCCCAGGGGCAATAATCGTACTCAGTTGACTGCGGCAAATATCATTTCTGGGGGAGCTGACCTAGTTCTAACCGCAACAAAATCAAGCAAAGTAGAGCAAAAAGAATCTGATGATTTGATTGAAGGCAATACTGTTATCCCCACTGGGCCTCCGGTAGTTGATGAAGCGATTCTTCCCGACTCAGAACGCCATTCAGCCCGAGTGATGCTGACGACAACTGAAGCTGAATTGCTTCCAAAAGGAGAAGGAGAAAGTTCTCCCCCCCTTCCTGCGAATTTAGAAAGACCTGCCTTTCATCGACTCGAAGCGCTCTATTTGCCCAAACAGAATCGTCTCTCAGAGGTCATTCGTCAACCCGACGAATCGCTCCTCAAGTTCAAACCTCGAGGTTGCTACAGCTTCAAGGGGAGTCGAACGAGTTACAATATTTTTCTCGACGTTTTCTATTCCTTAGACAGACCCATTCGTTCGATGAGTGCCAAAAATGCGGAGTACTTGGATTACTTGGAGGCGAGACAAGCAACGGAAACAGCTTTTCATTCCAATAGTACCGGACTACGTGTGTCCATGGTCTCTCAGGAGGGCTTCGCTTTGCGTTCCGGCTTGGTGTATAGTCAGATCACTGAGGTTTTTGATTACAAAAACGAAAATGAGGTCCGTATCTTTGTCAGTGTAGAGTATGAAATAGATCCCTTCAGTGGGGATACCCTTAGTTCACGTGAGGTCATTACCCGGGAAGAGGGGACCCGATTGAAAACTACCTACAACAAATACCGCATGTTGGATATTCCCCTGATTTTGGGTTACGAGTGGTATTTCAAAAGATTTTCTCTCGACGTTAATGCTGGGGTCTACTTCAATGTCCTCTTCAAACAGAAAGGCGACATTCTATCTCCTGATACCTATCCCAATCTGGCTCCGGTATCCATCAGTTCAGACAACCCCAATGCTCAGCCCGTGTTCCTCGACAAATTGGGCGTTAGTGTTTACGGAAGTCTGGGGCTGAATTACAACCTCAACCAAGACCTGCAGTTGTTGATCGAACCAAATTTCCGCTACCAGGTCAAGTCGATTACTTTGGATGACTATATTCTCGACCAACGCTATGTCATTCCCGGCTTGCTGGTCGGCGTCCGTTTCCGGATCTAATCCTTTTCCTCTATTGATGCTGCCAATTTCCCTCATCATCCATATCACTGGGAGATAGTCCTAGTACCTCTCCATTGGTATTGACCCCCAAGCCCAGTACGGTCCGATTGGCGTAGGCAAAGTAGCTGATGACTTGATTGGCTTCCAAAATTGCTCCATCATCCAGCCCATGATGCCGAAGTGTCTGGATTTGTTTTTCCTGTACGGCCGCAGGCTCAAGGGTTAGAGCATACGCATAGCGCATCAGGGCCAATGCTTGGCCCTCAAAATAATCTTCTGGACGATTATTGCTGATGGCCGCTTTGATGGCATTGGCTTTTTCATCATCATCCAACAAGCGTTTCATCCCGGTAAAGTGATGTTGATAACAATAGTCACAAGCATTCAGATGACTGACATAGGTGCCAAGCGCCTCCAAAAGCCATTTGGGCAAACTGTTGTCTTTGTGATGCAAAACATTTTTATACAGGGCCATATGTCCCGCCAAACTGGGTGGTCTCAGTCCATGTGCCAATAAAATGTTATCGATGTAATTATTGGGACCTTTTACGCGGTCAAATAATCTTTTGAGGGGACCACTTGCTTTTTCGTAAGGAATGGTTTTGATCCAGGTCATGCTTGGTTTTTTGAATGTGTATCGTACAAATTGTGAAGGCTAAAATGCATAGCCCATACGAAGGTTAAAATTAAAACGTTCGGTGATGAAATTGTATTCCGTATTGAATAGTGCCGGACCAATTGGGGTGAGAATACCGAGTCCCAAACCCATTCCGGAGATGTTGCCTTCGGTAGTAGGTACCAAAGTGGTGGCTTCATCAAGAACAAAAGAATAGGGTTCAACTTGGTAGTAGCCATGATTGAAGGAAAGCGAAATGAATCGATCATCCCAGGGTTCATATTGCAAGCGCAGTCCCGAGTAGGCGAAACGACTGGCGGGTAATTCCATATAACGCAGCCCCGCAAAGGGAAAATGATTGCCTTCGTAGGGAATGGGTCTACCAATGTAGAAAAGATTGATCAGGTTGTTTTCGTTTTTGAACTCTTGATATCCCGCGTAGTTGTACCATAGCAAGGTAAATCGTCGGTGCAGACGGAAGGCCTGGCTAAACTGAGCATCTAAAATATAACTCCAGTCATTAGAAGCGGTGCTGGGCATGGTGCTCCGGTTTTCAATTTGACCGTCGAGAATTAGTTTGGAGTTGACGGCAAACTTTGTTCCCGAAGTGGGAAAGTTCAAGCGGTTGTAAGTGTCGAGATTGAGATCGAAGTAAAGGTTTTGTTGTTTGAGTCGAGCATCATCTGCACTGGGATCAAAAAAGCGTTGGTTTTGGCTCAATAATTCCAGACCGTAGCCTAGTGATACTTTAAAACGGGTACTCAAACCAGAGAAAAAGTCGACACGGAACAGGCCATGTCTCCAATCAAATTCGTTGACGAACTGGTCCTCTTCGTAGAAAAAGCCTGGATGAAAATTGATCAAACCATTGAAGCGAATCCCTACGTTGGGCCGCGTTTGCGTGTAGACCAAATATTCTGCAAGCAGGGCTGGATTTTCTCCAATCCGCAAGTCGATGGAGAGGCGTGATCGATCGAAGAGTTTATTGCGTAAAGTGGTGTTGAGCAAAATCCCGCCACTATAATCGCTATCGTAGTTGGCACTTGCCTTCAAGTAATTGCCACTTTGTTCTTCTGCTCTGATTTCCAAACCGAAGGTTCCGTCTTCCAGAGGAATGATGCGGTAGTCTATTTTTTTAAAGAAGCGAGTGGTATAAACGTGTTTTAAGCGTCTTTCGATTTTTTTGATGGTCAAGTAATTGGGCAACTTGGGTTGAAACAGACTGCGTAGTGTTTCCATTCCCTTTTCGCTGCTGGCGATCATGCTGGTCCATTGAATGTAAAAACTATCTTGAAAAATGAGTTCATGACTGGGTAGTGCACTTTTACGTCGATGTTGGATCAAGGCTCGAATTTCTGGCAGCATTTTTCGAGCCGCTACTTCGCCACGATGGATGATGGTATCAATTTGTTCGAAAGATAAAGCGCTAAAGCCATCAATATTGGGTTGAATCAACAGATCAGCCATGGCCCTTTGTTCGATATTCGACTGATTGGTAATAAAGCTCCCCGTTTGTTCCAATACCCTCAGTACGTTGGTAAACTCATCTTTGGAGTACAGTGGTCCACCTACATCCAAGGCAATGACGATATCAGCCCCCATTTTTTGTGCATCTTGCACGGGCAGATTGCGTACGACTCCTCCATCGACCAACAATTTTCCATCGATTTCAATGGGTTCAAAAACGGTGGGAATAGACATGCTGGCTCGGATGGCATCAGAGAGCATTCCATTTTCCAAAACGACGGCTTTACCCACCTCCAGATCAGTAGCTACGCAGCGATAGGGAATTTGAAATTGGTCGAAGTGCTGGACGCTGTGTACAGGGATGGTCAATCTCGAGAGCAACAAGGCCATTTTCTGTCCACGCACCAGGCCTCGGGGCAATTGTACACTTCCTTCTTCGATGGGAAAAGAAACCAGATATCGGTCGGACTGTCGCTTTTCTTCAATGGGCAGGAAGGCGCGATCGAGGTTGTCATTGAAGTAGTCGTTCCAGTCAATTTGTTTGGATAGTTTGATCAAATCATCAGCTCGGTAACCAATGGCATACAAGCCTCCAATGATGCTTCCCATGCTCGTACCAGTGATGAAATCGGGATAAATGCCCTCCTCTTCCAAGACCTTGAGCATGCCGATGTGGGCGATTCCTTTTGCTCCACCGCCACTCAAGGCAAAACCAATTTTGGGTACTTTAGCCTCCTGGGCAATTGAGGAGGCAGAACAAAGTAGGCAGAGGAAAAAGAGCGAAAAATATTTCATTTGATCCTGATTTTAGTGGATATACCAATCGAGCAGCCATCTAGCTATTCAATACTTGTGTTAAGCAGTAGCCGGTATTTCCTCTTCAATGGACGCCAACTCGATTTCCAGAAGGTCATCCAGATGCTTGTACCAATCTAAATGAGGAGAAAAACGACCACAACCAATAATGGATGGACAGCAAGTATGTTTCCATTGGTAACTGCAAGCTGGACAGCGTCCTGCGGTAGCAAAAGTATTCCAAACGTGACCGCAAGAACATTGCCAGTGCGCACCACCGTCAGGTTCCCACTGACATTTTGGGCATTCAATTTTAAGGTCAGACATGAGCTGGATTTGAAATCAATAAAAGTGGCAAAACGATGCGATGCCCATCCTAAAAGTACCTGCTAAGAAGTGGTCGGATGGAGTGAGTCGGCCAAGATACTTTTGAGGTCAGCAGGAGAATAATTGATTGATTTCAGGGTTTTATGATCCGTACTTCGATAAACCAAGTATTGATCTCCTTCTTTTTTAAGGTAGCTTTCCGTACCACTTTTTTCTAGGTAGTGGGCTTGGGTTGCTTCTGCCTCTTCCAAAGACTTACAGGTTTTGCTCATATTGGAACGTTGCACTTCATCAAAAAGTGCCTTAAACTTTTGTCCGAGGCCAAATTCGAGTATGGCTCCAGATAGTACGTATTGGATATCACAAAGCGCATCGGCAATCTCGACCAGGTCTTTTTGCTGGATGGCCTCTTGCAATTCTTTGAGTTCTTCACTAATCAATTCTACCCGCAATTGGCAACGCTCTGGTGAGGGAATACTAGGGGAGGGAAGAATGGGATGTTTAAAAGTTCGGTGAAAATCAGCAACCTGATTTAGGGGATCAATTTTCTCAAATTCCATGAATTCTTTTTTTCCTTTTGATAATACAACTGGTTTGAAGGGATTCACCATCTGTTCTTCAATTGCCACACTCGGCTTCAACTTGGCAGATGGCACAAAACTTCGGTTACAAAACTAAGGAATTGCGGGCAAAGGATGAAATAGATGGGGCAAGCCTTCTTTCTTTTACAGAAAAATAGGCTGCCCCGAACGTGTCTTTTCTCTATTCAAAATAAAGGATTTGATAAATGGCTTGATTCCTATTCTATCCGTTGAGATGTGCTCCTCATAGGGTGTTGGTTCATCATCATTTCAAATCTATGATTGGGGCTTCCTACAGGTCGCCAAAAAATTGTGATGAACGGAAGGAAATCCTTTTTTTGAACTTTGATTCGCAGAGAAAAAATACCATTATTCACTTATCAATCCGTTGAACTTAGGCATGTGTTTAAACCGCCGGAATAAAATCTCGGGACGGCCTCTCAGCTCTCGCTGATGGTTGTCGAATGAATTGGATCAATAAAGAATAATTGTTTTTTAGTGAACATTACTTTTAGTGCTAATGCTATGGATACTCAATCAGCAGTTGAAGCAATAGATCATGTGTTTTGGGACCAGTCGGTGATGGGATCGATCAAATGGATGTGTGTATCAAATCGATCCCAAAAGTAGATAAATTTTGGGAGATGCAAAAAATATGCTTAGACTTTATTGGAAAATCAGATCATTTCGGGGAAGACGGAAAATGCATTATTTCTCGGGATTTTTCTGCTTTCAATGTAGGGAATACCAAGATCCATCTTCCAAGATCCACGAGGCATTAAAATAATTATTTTATTCGTACCTTGTCGCGTCATTTCAAATCTTAAAATAAGGATAATGAAACGCTTTGTCTATCTCCTATCACTTTGTTTTTTGCTTTTTAGTGCCTGTAGTAATGACCCCAATCAGGCCAATAATGCTCAAGAACCAGCAGAACCCACGGAACCGGTTTATTCCATGGTAGAGGAGATGCCTCGCTTTCCGGGTTGTGAGGAAAAGGAAGGAACAGATCGTCAAGCCTGTGCCAATAAAAAGTTGTTGGAATACGTTCGGAGCAGCCTCAAATATCCCGAGACCGCGAAAGCGAACAAAAAAGAAGGACAAGCCGTAGTCAGTTTTCACGTAGAAAAAGATGGTAGTATCACCAATGTTGAAATTGTTCGTGATCTGGAATGGGGAATGGGAAAGGAGGCCAAGCGCATCGTAGAATCTTTTCCAAAGTTTATTCCGGGTAAACAGAACGGAGAGGCCGTTATCGTACGGTACAATCTGCCCATCAAATTTAATTTGAACTAATTTGCTTTCCTTTGTTTTTTAGGGTCCATTGATCACGTATTCCTTATTTTTTGTCGGTGGTGGATCAAAAATTTATGTCATGCCAATACGCTACTTTTTGCGCTTGTTGATTTTGTTGAGTCTTTTTATCTGTACTTCTGGACCAGCTTTTGCTCAATCGACTTCTTCCACTGGAAGTTGGACCATCCTTGGCCTCAAATGGCCATTTGCCCCAAAATGGCAATTGGCTTATGATCATATTTTCATTCGGCAAAACGATTTTTATGCGGAACACAATCGACATTTTGCCGATTTCAAATTGGCTTACCAACACAATTCAAAGGTCAGCTTTCTGTTGCTGAATCGCTTTATTCCCGTTCCCGGCGAAGCCAACAATGCGTTCTGGATTTTTATAGATGCCAATTATTTGGTGAAAAAGTCCAATAAGAAGTGGTCGCTGAAAAACCGGATTCGCATGCATCTGGGCACCGAAGCCATTGGAGAATTAAATCAGGCTGACTTTATTCGCTATGCCGCCTTTTTCTATTATCCCGTCAAAAAATGGACTCCCTTTTTCTCTTTCGAACCCTTCTTTCAACTCAATGGCTTAAATGAATTACAGCGCATTCGTTGGGAGATCGGCACTAATTACAAATTCAACGATCGTTGGGGAATGACGGCCTATTATCGTTT
>JBCCSR010000141.1:0-8714 GCA_039199865.1 Bacteroidota bacterium | reverse complement strand
TGACACTTCCTCCTACGCCACATTTAGTTTTCAGGAATTTCCCCAAATCCTTTAAAGCTGAGTCGGAACCAATGAAACCAGTAATCAAAGTCACTTCTTTTCCCTTTCGCTTTTTGCGATCGAGGAAGATTCGGAGTTTTTGTTCACCAGGGGGACTGGTTTGTTTCTCCTCATCTTCCTCTCCATACGAGTATTGGTAGTCTGGGTTAGTAGAGAATACGATCCCCGTACGGTTCTTTTTGTTTTTCTTGCCCATTAAGCTTTAAAATTAGTTGGAGTGATTACCTGCAAAGATAGTCGATTCACTTTAAATAACAAATCTCCTTGGGTGAGGAAGCCCTCTCCGTCGACATGTACTGGAGTACGATCTTGGGCTTCAATTTTGACCTCTTGAGCACTGTACCTTTCAACCAGACTACTTTTGTGGACACTTCCGTTGAAAAAGCGCCATATGGAAAACAAGTAGCGCCACTTTGGCGCTTTTTTGATGATGACCACTTCGAGCAGTCCATCATTTAATTTGGCTTGAGGGGCAATCAAAAAATTGTAACCAAACATTGGCGCATTAGCAACCTCCACCACAATACAATCTCTTTCGATCACTTTTCCGTCCATGCTGATTTTGTATCGAGGAAATTGATAGCCAAAAGCGGCTTGCAAGCTCAATTTGACATAGCCCCAGAGCCCTCTGATTTTACTGTTTTTGATTTTGTAAGCGATAAGGCCATCAAAGCCTACACCTGCAAGATTGAAGTAAGGTCGTTTATTGAGTGTACAACTATCGATGGTGATGACTTGACCAGAATTCAGAACCTGGATGGCTTTTTCAATTTTGCGACCCAAACCCAAATACATGGCAAAACCATTGCCCGATCCTGCCGGGAGAATGGCCAATACTT
The DNA here is from genome assembly GCA_039199865.1 of Bacteroidota bacterium. Lineage (GTDB taxonomy): Bacteria > Bacteroidota > Bacteroidia > Chitinophagales > Saprospiraceae > JALZUU01. The sequence continues at coordinate 7,815 of JBCCSR010000141.1, read as the reverse complement.
TTTGGGTGCCAACCAGTGCTTGCGCTACCTCATTAATGGAACCATCCCCTCCAACTGCAGTAATGATGTCAAAATCTTGTTGGATGGCTTCTTGGGCCAATTCGGTGGCATGTCCCGGCCGCTCGGTATATTTGATGAGGTAATCAAATTGATTGTGATCGAGAAATTGACGGATTTTGGGTTCCAGCTGCTTTTTTCGACTGACCCCCGAAAAGGGATTGACAATGAAGCATATTTTCTTTTTCCGTTTTTCCATAGTAAAAGGGGGAGCACTAATTTACTTATACCTTTTTTTCTTCTTTTTCCAGTTGTGATTGATCATTCTCAGAATCAGCAAGCCAAGGCCACTCATGCTCAACTCCGAATTGGACAACAATACAACGCCATTATCCGCTTCTTTGACAAAACCCATAAACGCTCGATAGCCATCGGTAGATCCCGCATGGACAATGACATCGTGGTATTTTTTTATTTTCATCACGTGCCAGCCATTAGCACCGAAAGTCTTGTATCGCATTTTGGTATCAATTACTGGACTGTGATTTTGGGCAAAGCTCTTGGCCAAATGTTCGGGTTGATGCCCGAGATTGCTGCGCATAAACTGGATCAGGTCTACTGCATTGGATTTGATTCCTTCGCTTGCCCGAAAGGATTGGAAGGTCCACATTGGCGTTGGCTGTCCACTAAGCGAGTGCCCTTCGGCAATATTAGTGCTACTTTCCTCCGGCGTGTTTTCAATCCAGGTCGATGACATGCCCAACGGTTGAAATAATTTGCTATTCAAAAGCGACTCGAACGACTTTTGACTTTGCTGTTCGATGATGTATTCCAAGAGGGCATAATTGACGTGCGAGTACAGATAGGCGCCGGAATCCTCAGGACTGAGATAGAAATCTTTATAAAACTCCATGAGGTCTTTCTCGGTATAGTACGCATAGGGGTTATTGGCTTCTTTTTCTTTCAATCCAAACTCAAGTGGCATCCTCGGGATTCCCGAGCTGTGTTGGACCAAGTCTTTTAGCTTAAGGTGTTCGGCCTTTGGATTTTGATAGCACTCGGGTAGATAGGAATTGACCGTTGAATCGTAATGGAGTCGTTTTTCTTCAACCAACAGTTGCACCAAAGAGGCAGTGAAGACTTTGGTTAGACCACCAATCTCAAAAACGGTATTTTCATCGGGAGGCAATTCATTGTTCCAGTTTTTCTGGCCATTTCCCCAAATGTAGGTGGAGTCCCCCAATTGGATGGCAATGACAAAGCCGGGAATTTTTTTACGGTCGATGGAAGTATCGTAATAAATGATTTTATCCACTTGCTTTTTAAGGTGTTCTAAGACTTGAGCTGGGCCAGATGCCAGACAAAAACAGAGCAAGAATAGGGAAAAAAGATAGCGCATGACCAAAAATTGAATTTACTTTTACCCACAATTGGTGCAATAACCTACTAAGTTTAGAGGTCCAGGAACCGATCTAAAGATAGAATTAAAAATTGAAAGCAGATAGATGATGGCTTTTAAACGTGAAAATTACATCACATCGTCTGCCATCAGATTTTTTTGCCTTTCATTGCTGCTGAAATGTTGACATCCATTGCGCGATGGGCAAGGGGAGTGGTGTATTCATTGAGGGTTTCCATCGCTTTATTGATGAGATCTTTATCTTCTCCAGCTACCATTTGTCGGAGGTATTCGGCCAATTCTTTAGTCTTGCTTTTTTCTGTTTCGCTCAAAATCTGATCATTTTGTTGGAGAAACTTTTGCGCAGCCAGTAGGATATTGTTGGCTTCATTTCGGGCTTCCAGTAAAGATCGGACCTTCATATCTTCCTCCGCGTGTTGGATGGAATCTAACAGCATTTTTCCCATTTCTTCTTCACTCAACAAATAGGGATTGCCAACTTGGATATCCTGTTCGATATTGGAACGCAATTCTTTGGCTTTTACGCTGAGAATACCATCTTGATTGATCAGAAATTGGATGTCAATCTTTGGTAAGCCGGCGGGCATCGGTGGAATACCGCTTAGGGTAAATTCAGCAAGTTTTCGATTGTCCGTTACCAAATCTCGCTCTCCTTGGAAGACCGAGATTTTGATGTTTTTTTGTCCATCTACAGAAGTAGTATATTGACGGCCCGCTTTGGTCGGAACCTTTGAGTTACGTGGAATGATTACGTCCATGAGTCCTCCAATGGTTTCGATACCCAAAGATAGGGGAGTGATATCCAAAAGCAGAACATCTTTCATGTTACCTGCTAAAACGTCTGCTTGAATGGCTGCACCCAGGGCCACTACTTCATCGGGATTGAGTTGGTCGTGAACCTCTTTTTTGAAAAAAGTGCCAACCATTTTTTTGACCAAAGGAACACGCGTAGACCCTCCCACCATGACGATATGGTCGATGTCATTGACGCTAAGCTCGGCATCTAATAATGCCTGTCGACAGCATTCGGTGGTTTTAGCAACTAGCGGTTGAATCAATTCATCGAATACCTCCTTGGAGACTTGGCAATTCATACCTTGCACCGTTTCTTTAAATGCATCGACTTGGCTGAGTGCAATTTTTGCTTTTTCGGCCATCAATCGTAATTCTTGTCCCAATTGTTTATTCTCAAACAGGGCGGCATGGGTGATTCCATTGATGTCGAGCCAATAATTGATCAGAACTTGATCGAAATCATCTCCCCCCAAAAAGGTATCGCCATTGGTAGATAAAACTTCAAAAATGCCCTCTTGAATTTGCAGAATAGAAATGTCGAAGGTTCCTCCACCGAGGTCGTAAACGGCGATGGTTTGTGGCTCTGTTTTATTTTGGCCAATCCCATAGGCTAGGCTAGCAGCAGTAGGCTCATTGATGATTCGAAGGACATCTAAGCCGGCCAATTTGCCTGCATCGCGGGTTGCCTGACGTTGATTATCGTTGAAATAAGCGGGAACGGTAATGACGGCTTTGCTGACTTTGGCTCCGAGGTTGGCTTCGATTCTCTTTTTAAGGGATTTAAGGATTTCTGCGGATAGTTCAATGGGCGTATAAAACTTGTCTTTTACTCGAACTTTGACCAAACTTTCTGTGTCGTCATCAATAATTTTGTAGCCGAGAAAGGACTGCATTTCGTTGAATTCGAGCGCCATTTTCCCCATTAACCGTTTAGCGGAGTAGATGGTATTTTCGGGTTCACTAATCAATTTCTTTTTTGCCAAATCTCCCACCATGATGCCTTGGTCTTGCGAAAAATGGATGATCGAAGGAACAAGGGTATTTTTCCCATCTTCTCCTTTGACGGCTATGGGCTGTCCGTCTTTCATGTAGGCGACCAGACTGTTGGTTGTACCTAAATCTATCCCGACGATGATTCCACTATCTTTTTCTACTTTTCCCTCTTTTATATTGATCGCAATTTTTGCCATATTTGGGTATGTTTATGATGAGGTAGCTTTGAAGGGCAACCGATATCACTGAAATGCTATTTTCGTATAGGAATAACCTTCAATATTGCCTTTAGGTTTTTGTTTTTGAAAAAAAATACAAGATGGACAAATCTATTCTTGTTTTGCCTGAGAATGTGTACCTTGACATTTGGACGAAAGAAGGTGATTTGAACATTAATCATCACTGCCCCAACTCAAGGGAATGGATAGTGATGTCGTTAGTCGTTTTCGTGTTTAAAATGCCGAAAGTATGAAATTCACTTTACAGAAAAAAGAAGTTCGACTTTTTATTTTCCTAGCTGGTTTTTTCGTGACAAATGCCCTAACCGCGGAGTTTATTGGCGTAAAAATCTTTGCTCTGGAGGACACCCTGGGTTTTTCACCATTGAATTGGGACCTTTTTGGTCATCAAGGCTCTCTGATGATGTCTGCAGGTTCTCTGCTATGGCCAGTAGTTTTTATTATGACGGATATCATCAATGAATATTACGGTAAAAGGGGCATAAAGTTGCTATCCTATTTTACTGCGTTGCTGATCTCTTATGCCTTTTTTATGGTCTTTGGAGCCATCTATTTGGCACCCGCAGATTTCTGGGTGGTAGACTATGCCAGTAAAGGAATTCCAGATATGCAGGCTGCTTTTGCCTTTATTTTTGGGCAAGGCATGTGGATTATTGTCGGTTCAATCGTTGCCTTTATATTTGGACAAATCATCGATGCCATGGTATTTCATCGTTTGAGGATATATACCGGAGAAAAAAAGATTTGGTTGAGGGCAACGGGTTCTACTTTGGTTTCTCAGTTCATCGATACTTTTGTCGTGTTGTATATTGCATTTGTACTAAATCCTGAACAAAATTGGGAAATGAGTCGTTTTCTAGCCGTTGGGGTCGTAGGCTATACTTACAAACTTTTGGTGGCTATATTGCTTACTCCAGCAGTTTACTTCGGGCATTACTTGATTGACCGTTATTTGGGAGAAGAGTTGGCGACCAAAATGAAGAAGAGAGCAACGCTGGGCCATGATTAGTGTACTACCAATCTTGCAGAGCAGCATAAACCAATGAGGTGGGTAATCCCATGATATTGGCAAAAGTCCCTTCAATTTTTTCGATTTTACACCAGCCGATCCATTCTTGGATCCCGTAAGCGCCAGCTTTGTCAAAGGGTTGGAACTGATGGATATAATACTGAATTTCCTCCTCGTTGAGTTCTCCAAAATAAACATTGGAGATGCCCGCAAAACACTTTTCTTTTTGTTGATTCAGCAAACAAACACCGGTAATCACTTGGTGTTGCTGTCCCGAAAGTTGTCTGAGTGTGGCTTCGGCCTCCGCTTCGTTTTTAGGTTTGCCGTAGATGGTGGTGCCCAAGGCCACAATACTATCTGCGGCCAAGATAATTTCGTCTTCTCCGATATCATCCAACATAGAATGAGCTTTTTTCCTGGCCAGAAATTTGGGGACCTCCTCTACGGATAGGCCCTCGGGATAATCTTCTTCCACTTCTTTGGTTCGAATTTCGTACTGAAAACCAGCTTCCGATAATAGTTGAGCACGGCGAGGAGATTTGGAGGCCAAAACTATTTTTTTGTCGAAAATTTGCATGTTGGTGGAGCGTTTAGGTCCGAAAATAATAAACAATTAGATACAACAAACCACTGAGCATAATGTATTTTGCCAACTGACTCAACTGATGGAAGTTGGCTTTGCTTTTCGCCTGATCCAAAAGAAATAGGGCCAATTTTGTTGGAACAATGATGGCGAATACCAGATAGGCTACTTCCCAATAGTGGCTGCTCGAAAATTGTTGATAAGCCCAGTACACCAAGGAAAGGAGGAGGACGATGCCAAAAGTACCCGCTACCATCTTGGTTTTCTTGATGCCATAAACGACAGGTAGGGTACGGCAGCTACTCAGTTCATCTCCCAGGACATCTTCTGCATCTTTTACTACTTCTCTGAACAATGTAGAAAGAAAGGCAAAGAGTAAATAAGCGATGAATACCTGCGCGTAAGGATAAGCCACTTCCGGATGTTGTAGCCAAAGTTGACCAAAGGAATGCCGTTCTGCAAACCATACGATACCTGCAACCATGGCACAGAAAAGCGCGACCGTTAGATTTCCGATAAGGACTTGCTTTTTCCAATTTTTTGAATATTGCCAAAGGAGAAAAACGGCAGTAGGGAAGATCAAAACCAAGGGTAAGTTGTTGACATGATTGGCCAAATACAGTGAAATGACCAAGCCAAGAATAATGGTTCCATAATACAAATTCCAGGCACTCTTAAGGGGTATTTTTTGCTCGACAATGACTTTTTCTGGTTTATTGATCATATCGATGGGGTAATCCAAGATATCATTGATGATGTATCCACCTGCAGCGATCAAGATGGTGGAAAAAATGAGCAATAGGAAGTGAGGAAAGTCCAGCAGAGTAGAAAGACCGGTTTGCTGAAAAGCAGGAACCAACAAACAATAAAATAGCAGGGATTGGGTGAGGCCAACGATTATCAAATTGGGCCAACGAATGAGCTTCAGTAAATTCAAGATTCCGAATCGTTGATGAGCGGATCGATACTTTGCAGTTGGGCATGGATATGCCAGCGTCCATGCAAGCGAAGGACTTTCTCAATCACGTCTCGCACACAGCCTTTGCCACCCGCCACGGGGGAAATGTATTGAGACAATTCCAGAATTTCAACGGCAGCATCCCTTGGACAACAAGGCAAGCCAACCAACCGCATCACTTCATAGTCGGGAAGATCGTCCCCCATGTATAAAATGCCGGCATGATCCAAGTTGTTGAGCTCGGTGAAACTTAGATAGCAGGATTTTTTGTCTTTGACATTGGTGTATATGGTGGTGATTCCGAGTTTCCCTAATCGCTTGATTACGCCTTCTGAATGGCCACCACTTATCACGGCCACTTCGTAGCCTTCCTCAATGGCGCGTTTGATGGCATAGCCATCTCGTACATTCATTTTTCTCAATAAACTGCCATCCTCCATGATCAGGAGCTCTCCATTCGTCAGGACTCCATCGACATCTAAGACAAAGGTGTCGATCTCGCGAAATTTTTCTAGAAAATTCATGGTGGGAAGGGAATTGAATTAGCGGTTATTATCTCTCCATTCGTAGACCCATTTGGCTTGAATTTGTTCCAGGTGACCTTCATTGCATTCTTCGCGCTCGCCTTCAAAGGAAGGAATCTCTAGTACCCATTCAATGAGCTCGGTAAAGCGAATCCGGTAAATTCTTCCTTCGGTAAATTCATCTCCAAAGCGATCGTAAAGTTTAATCGCAATGTCTTCGTAATCGACCCAATTGATCGGAAGGTCATCTATTTCTTTGAATCCCATGCTGATTTGATAGTTCTAATAATTGACATTAGTGCAAAAAATAAGGTAGTGAATCCTAATGTCTAATAAAAATAATATTTAACAGATATTCCATAAGAGGCGAAGAAATACTTCTGACCTAGTGTTCGTGTCCAATAATTTGGGATTGATCTGGAATATGTACGTGCACAACGGCATTTTTATCTAAGATGACGCATTGGCAACCCAGACGAGATTCTAATCTAGGATTGATGGCGCGATCGATGAAATCCTCTTCTCTATCGGAAATTTCCTCCAAGTGATCTTCTCCAGATTCAATGTATACATGGCAAGTACTACAAGCACAGACCCCACCGCAATTGTGATTGAGATGAATATCGTGATCTTCCGCAACTTCTAACACAGAAAAGCCTTCCTCGGCCTCCACAGTTTTAGGAGCGATGGACTCATCTTCAAATGTGAACTTAATGGTTGCCATTAATACAGGTTCAATTTTTAAATCTAGTTGCTTATTCATAAGCGTATTGAGTCTTGAAAATTAAGCGATCACAAAAGTACATGTTCTACATCAGCTAAACAAGAATTCGTTCAAAATGTTTGAAGCCATCAAAAATGTTTCCATTGCCCTTAATTTCCCCTTGGATAATGGACTTGCGGCGAATAAAAAATGAGCACAGAACCAACCTTTGGCGAGAATCCTACTGTCTTAGCCTATTGAAAGAAATAAATGACATCATTTAAAATCGACGACTAATGAAACAACAATTTTTGCTCTTACTTATCGGACTTGGCATCATGGCTTGCTCCAAAGACAATTCGATTACTCCGACCACCCTCATCCACACCAACCGGGTTAATTTATCTGATTTACGGGTTGGCCAGCAATCCTACTTTGTTCAGTATGAAACTTCTTGTGCAGGCTATGAGAGTGATTTCATCTACACTGGCGATACCTTAGTGCTAGAGGTCGTAGAGCAGGAGGGACAGATTGCCTTGAAAGAGTCGTTCACTCCTTATTCCCCCCTTTACCTGGATACGCTGACTCATCAAC
>JBCCSR010000140.1:0-8728 GCA_039199865.1 Bacteroidota bacterium | reverse complement strand
GACTACTCCGGCCTTCCAGTTGTATTCCACAATGCACATTCCCCGATGAATAGGATCAGAATCGTAGAACGCTTGGTAATTGACATCCAAGAACTCTGGCAATTCCTTGACGCCATCTAAAGTGAAATTGAATTTGGCAAAATATTCCATTTCATCCAGTTCCAAAATCTCGGTCTCCGTAAAACGAAGCGTATACTTTCCCAACTTTGAATTGAAGTTGATTTTGGATATCAAATAATTTTGGATAGCTTGCAAATGGGGCTGGATGGCCTCCATGGTCAAATTATCAGGTAAGTTCAAATTCAGAGAACGATTCAGATCTTTGGCCGTTGCCTCCACGCGACCACCAATCGCATCGCCATAAATCCGCATGTACAAGTAGCTCTGATCGGGAGAGTGTGCCATCGAACAAAGCGGCAAAACCAACAGAAAGATAAATAGCAAATAAGTAAAGGGTTGGTGTAGTCTAAGTTGCATGTTTTGTTTATGTGATTGTTTCAAGATAGTTCGACCATCGTACGGAAGACATCGCTTGATTGAAAAAGGTGGTCATAATTGCCGGTTTCAACAATTTGTCCTTCTTGCAAAAGGTAAATGCAATTGGCATGACGGACCGTAGACAAACGATGCGCAATGATCAGGACGGTCAATTCCTCTGGTAGTTTTTTTAAGGCCTCAATGATGCCTTTCTCAGTAATACTATCCAAGGCACTGGTCGCCTCGTCCAATATCAATACTTTGGGTTGTCGATAAAGTGCGCGTGCCAAACCCAGACGTTGTCTTTGCCCCCCACTCAACCTTACGCCTCGCTCACCAATGGGCGTTGCGAAGCCTTCTGGTAAATCGTTGACAATAAACTCGTAGATATCCGCCAAACGCGTGACCGCCTCCAATCGTTGGTGATCAATATTTTCATTGGAATCAATGACAATGTTTCTCAATAAAGAATCATCGAAAAGGAAAACCTCCTGTGGTACATAAGCGAGGTTCTCTTGCCAATTGTACACATTCTTCGGGTTTAAAACCACATCATCTACCCTGACTTTCCCTTCATTAGTAGTATGCAAGCCCACAATCAAATCAATTAAAGTCGTTTTTCCGGAGCCTGTAGCACCAACAAAAGCAACTACTTCTCCTTTTGGAATCGTCAAATTGAGGTTCTTTAATACCTTTTGTGCCGTATTTTCGTACTGATAGGAAATGTTTTCAAGACGGATTTCCCGCTCAAAAGGCAAGGCCTTTATTGCTTGCGATCTTGGAGCTTCAGAGTCTAGTCCGAGCAGTAAATCATCGTATAACTTATCTAGAATCGGATAGTTGTGTCGCAACTTCGTTGCCGCTGAAAAGGCTTTTTGTAAAGCGGGAAGCAAACGATAGCCCGCCACCGCATAAAGCGTGAGAATGGGCAAAGTGGATTTCATATTTCCTGAGGTGATGTACAAATAAAGCGTGACCCCCAGGATACCGCCAAAAGCCAGGATCTCCAAAATATAACGCGGTGAGGCCATAATCAAACGGACTCGAGGTTGTAAACTGCAAAAAACATCCGAAGCCTTTTCGTAGCGATCATAAAAATGACGTTCAACACCGTAGACTCTGATGGTCTTGATCCCAGTCAGCATCTCCTCTAAACTTCGATATCGACTCATATTCGCCTCGATACGTTCCTGTCCCAAACGCTTGAGCACTCTTTGTCTCGACAAATAGATGATCCCATAAGCTCCCCCCAAGGTCAGTAGCATAATCGTGGCAATTTGGGGATTGACAATGAGCAATAAAGTAAAAATGACAATGGCAATCATCGTACGTGAAATCAGTTGGAGGGTGGGAATCAGTACACCACCCGTTAAGCTCCCTACCTCGGAAATCAGATAGGCCCGTAGTTCAGCTGTATTGGTATTGAGAAAGTAGGTATAAGGCTTTTTGAGGTAATTGTTCAACAGGCGAATGCTTAGATTATGGGCGATTTGCCAGGAGTACAATTGTTGTAACCAAAGGGTAGCAATCGAAAAGAGATTGGAGCAAGTAAGTAAGACGATCACCAACACTCCAGTAGAAATCAACATCGAACGATGAGACTCAAAGGCCAGAATATCAAAAGCCCAACGCAACCATTCGTTTTGATTGATGACATCGGGTTCTGAAATCAATTGCATGAAGGGAAGAATGGAGGCCACCCCGATAAATTCGAGCAGGCTAACCATTAACATGGCAATGAAAAGCACTCCAAAACGGAGTCGCTCACGGCGGGAAAATATGAAAAATAATCTTTTGATGATGCTAAGCTATCTATACACAAGTCCTAAGCAAGTCCAACAAGGTTTTTCGACAAGTTTCGTGTTGACTCTCTTTTCCAAAATGGTGAAATCTGTAGAAATGAGATTGAATATGTAGGTGATCCTCCCATGGTTTGCTCCTAAATAAATTTATTGTATGAACACAGTTCAATAACCGAATATACGTAGATTTTGCTTTGCTTGGTTTTCAAAGATAGAGACTTTCGCCAGCTTCACGGAAAAAAATTAAAATTTAAAAATCCAAAGGCATCGGATTTATCGTATTAAGAACTAGAGAGGACTAGACAATACTTCTCAATGCCTATTTTTATTCGATTAATCAACATTACTTAGAAAACACAGTCATGAAAATTAAATTACCCCTATTTTTTTTCATTGTCCTTCCACTCTTCAACTTTGCTCAAACCATCACGGGGAAGGTAGTTGATGCGACCAAATCTCCCATCGTTGGTGCTTACATCATTCACCTTCAGTCTGAGCATCATGCCCATTCCAATGAATTGGGTTTATTTATCCTCAATGATGTACGCCCTGGAGACACCCTACAGATCATGCACATTGGTTTTGAAAACAAAATGGTCGAGGTTAAGGAGATCGATGAAGAAGTGAACATCCAATTAACGGAAACTATATTCCTACTCGAAGATGTAGTCGTTGGGCAGAATGTAAAAACAACCAGTATCATTTCCAATATCGATATGAAAACCAATCCGGTCAACTCCTCTCAGGAAATTTTAAGAAAAGTGCCTGGCCTATTTATCGGTCAGCATGCCGGAGGAGGTAAAGCCGAGCAAATTTTTCTTCGTGGTTTTGACATCGATCATGGAACGGATGTCAACATCACCGTAGATGGCTTGCCCGTCAATATGGTTTCCCACGCACACGGTCAGGGTTATGCCGATATGCACTTTATCATTCCAGAAGTCATTGATTATGTAGATTTTGGAAAAGGACCTTACTACGCAGACAAAGGGAATTTCAACACAGCGGGTTATGTTGCCTTGAAAACCAAAGAGAAGCTAGACAATTCCTCTATAAAAATGGAATTCGGCCGATTCAACACCCTGCGTGCGGTAGGTGCGTTCAATGTAATGAATACGGAGAAGCATCAAGCCTACCTCGCTACCGAATATGTGCTGACCGACGGTCCAGTAGAATCTCCACAAAACTTCAATCGAACCAATTTCATGGCAAAATACTCCGGTCGATTGTCCAACCAGGATAGAATCTCCGTTCTAGCGTCTCACTTTTACAGCAAATGGGATGCTTCTGGACAGATTCCACAAAGAGCAGTAGACGCTGGATTGATTACCCGCTTTGGCGCCATTGATGATACGGAAGGAGGCAATACTAGCCGAACCAATGTAGCTTTAACCTATAGCCGTAACATCGATGATGCAACCTACGTCAGCAGTCGTTTTTTCTACTCACTTTATGATTTTGAGTTGTACTCTAATTTTACTTTCTTCCTCGAAGATCCCGTCAATCGCGATCAAATCCGTCAGCGAGAAAAGCGCGCCATCTACGGGATGGAAAGCGAATGGAACCGCTCCATTTTCAGCGATAACTTTACGACACTGCTCCGATTTGGTGGTGGAATCCGCTATGATGATGTCAATGAAAACGAACTTTCTCGAAGTAAAAACCGCCAAACCACTATAGAGCGTATTCAGTTTGGGGAGGTCGATGAAAGCAATTTGTACCTGTTTACCAGTGCAGAACTCAATTTCGATCGCTTGTTGATTCAAGGAGGAGTTCGGGCAGATCATTTCAATTACAACTACGTTGATCAACTCGATAGTGCTTACCAGACTTTAGATGATAGTGAAATCTTCATCAGTCCGAAATTGAACTTCATTTTCAATGCCAATGACAATCTACAGCTTTTCCTCAAATCTGGTATCGGCTTTCACTCCAATGATACTCGGGTAGTCTTGAACGGAATGGCAGACGACATTATCCCCGCAGCTTACGGAGTAGATTTGGGAACCGTTTTCAAACCTACTCCCAAATTGATCATCAATACTGCCCTTTGGTATTTATTTTTGGAGCAAGAATTCGTCTACGTAGGAGACGCTGGTATCGTTGAACCCAGTGGTAAATCTCGACGACTAGGAGTAGACTTAGGACTACGTTTTCAATTGACCAAATCCCTATTTTTTGATAGTGATTTGACCTATGCCCATGCCCGCAGTATTGAAGAACCAGAGGGAGCTGATTTCATTCCTCTTGCCCCAATTTTCACTGCTTCGGGAGGACTCAGTTTCAAAAAAGGTAGCTTCAACGGTGGTCTCCGTTATCGTTACATGCACGAACGTCCCGCCAATGAAGACAATAGCATTGAGGCCGAACCTTATTTCATCTTAGATCTGAATGCCAATTATCAGTGGAAAGACATTACCATTGGTTTTGCCATAGAAAACCTATTCGACGCAGCCTGGAACGAAACGCAGTTTGCTACTGAATCTCGCTTGGACTTCGAGCCAGATCCCGTAACGGAAATTCACTTTACTCCAGGAACACCATTTTTCATCAAAGGACAGTTTACGTATCAGTTTTAACTCTTGAAGTTGTTGGATCAACGAGCGCCAAATCAAATGGTAGATCCCCCTTTTTGATCCAACAACTTCAACCAAAGCCCTCATTTAACAAATGGACTTTTCTTGGCCAGAAGAATACCTCAATTATCGTGAACAAGTTGTAAAATTTGCCCAGGAAGAGCTCAACGAGGCAGTGGTCGCAAGAGACCGAGAAGGACGTTTTCCAGAACAACTCTGGAAACGCTGTGCGGCTTTTGGTATCCAAGGCCTAGCTGCACCAAAGCAATATGGTGGTCAGCTCGAGGAGATCAATTTTATTCGAGCCATGCTCGCGATGGAAGGCCTGGGATACGGTTGTATCGACAATGGCCTGGCCTTCGGATTAAACGCACAGATGTGGACCGTGCAAATGCCCTTTGTTCACTTTGGCAATGAAGCACAAAAAGAAAAATTTCTCCATCCTATGGCTACTGGCCAGATGATTGGAGCCCATGCCTTGACCGAACCGGATGCCGGATCAGATGTCTACAGCATGCAAAGCCGAGCAGAAAAAGTAGATGGAGGTTATCTGCTCAATGGGACCAAACACCTCATCACCTTTTCGCCAATTGCAGATTTTATTTTGGTTTTTGCCAATCTAAACCCTAAATTAGGCAAATGGGGCATCAGTGCTTTTATTGTAGAAAAAGATCGCCCCGGTTTTACGGCCAGTCCCGTTTGGGAAAAAATGGGCATGCGAACGATCCCCTTCGGAGCAGTTGAACTAAAAGATTGCTTCGTCCCGGAGGCCAATCGTTTGGGAAAAGAAGGAGTTGGATTCAGTATCATGAATCATACCTTAGAGTACGACCGATGTTGTATCTTAGCCAGCCAACTCGGTACGATGGAACGGCAACTCGAAAAAGCAGTCGAGTTTGCCAAAAATAGAAAACAATATGGCCAGGCCATCAGCCAGTTTCAATCGGTGTCCAACCGAATCGTCGAGATGAAACTACGGCTGGAAACGGCTCGGCTCTTGCTTTACAAAGTGGCTTGGTTAAAACATCAAGGAAAATCAGCCATCATGGAAGCAGCCATGTTAAAATTACATCTTAGCGAAAGTTTTGTACATTCAAGTCTAGATGCTATTCGTACCCAAGGTGGTCAAGCTTACCTGACCGAAAACCAAGTTGAACGTGACCTCAGAGATGCTATCGGTGGCATCCTCTATGCCGGCACTTCAGATATTCAGAAAAATATTATTGCCCGTTTAATGGGACTGTAAAACATAGCCAATTGATCTATTTATTACATCATACGATTCAGCGTGCTGCTCAGCGATTTCCCGAAAGGGAGGCTTTCCGTTGTGGGAAAAAAAGCATTAGCTATGCCGCGCTAGATCGTCAAACCGATCAATTGGCCACTCTATTGATGCAGAGAGGAGTAAAAAGAGGCGACCGGGTGGGCGTGCATCTCTATCGGAGCCTGGAAACCCCCATTGCTATTTTTGGCATTATGAAAGCAGGAGCAGCTTATGTCCCCCTGGATCCTACCGCTCCTACTCAACGAACCAAACAACTCCTGGAAGATTGCGAGATCGATCACCTAATTGTTCATCCCCAGGTTTTGCGCTCGGTCAAACAAATGTTGTCCAGTCCTTCTCGCCTACAAACCGTGATCGGATTGGCAGCCAATCGTTTGGATTTGACCCAAAATCCCAATCTCCACTGCTACAGCTGGCAAGCATTAGTGGATGGACCGCATCAAGTTCCTCAAGTCAATATTTCGGAGCATGACTTAGCTTATGTCATGTACACCTCTGGTTCAACTGGCTTGCCCAAAGGCATCATGCATACCCACCACAGTGGACTCAATTATGCCAAATTATCTGCGGATTTGTATGCTCTAGAAGGAAAGGATCGAGTGGCCAATCATGCTCCTTTGCATTTCGACATCTCTACTTTTGGCTATTTTGCTGCTCCCCTAGCCGGAGCAACGACCATCATCATTCCAGATGCCTACACTAAAATGCCTGCGAGTTTGAGCCAGCTGATTGTTGAAGAACAAATCAGCGTTTGGTATTCCGTCCCGCTGGCTTTGATTCAGTTATTGCAAAGAGGCGTTTTAGAAGAGAGAGATTGTCACTCTCTGCGTTGGGTCTTATACGCCGGAGAGGTTTTTCCAACCAAGCACCTGAGAGCATTGATGCTCAAGTGGTCACATGCCCGTTTCTCTAATATCTATGGCCCCGCCGAGGTCAACCAGTGCACTTATTATCATTTGCCTGAGCCTCCGCAAGGGGATGATCCTGTTCCCCTGGGAAGAGTTTGGGGCAACACCGAAATGTTGATTATGGATGAGCACGATCAGCCTACTCCTTTCGGAGAAATTGGCGAGTTATTCATCCGCAGTGGAACGAGAATGCAGGGCTATTGGAAACAAGCAGCCTTGACGCAAAAAGGCTTTTATCATCAAGAAATTGCTCCTGGATTGGTGGGTACCTTCTACCGAACAGGGGATATGGTTTATCTTCGCGAAGACGGTCTGTTGATGTTTGTTGGGAGAAAAGATCGACAGGTCAAGACGCGTGGCTACAGAGTGGAGTTGGATGAGGTCGAAGGTCGCCTGGTTGCCCATGAGGAAATCTTGGAGGCGGCCGTAATTCCCATCAAAGGGGATAATTCCGTCCAAATTGTTGCCACGGTCATCCTAAAAGAAGCGCAAAGCGTTAGCGAAAAGGATTTACAAGCCTACTTGGCAGCCCTACTTCCTTGGTATGCGGTGCCACAACAAATACAAATACGGGAGCAGTTCCCGAGAACTTCAACTGGAAAAATCAATCGTCCAGCTTTACAACAAGAAATGGCAGAAGCCACTTCTTAATCTTTTGAAACGAATACATCGATGAGAGAAGAATTAATCGAATACATCAAAGCGCATTTACTGGTTGGCCAAAGTGACCTGGAACTCTTGCCCGAAGACGATTTATTGGGTAGCGGTCTGGTCGACTCGATGGGAATGATGAAATTGATTGGACATATCGAGGAAAAATACCAGTTTACGATTCCTCCACAAGATATGACCATCGAAAACTTTATGACGGTAGAAGCCATTAGTAATTATTTGCAAGAACAGAAAGTGTAAATGGACGTTTCTCCAAACAATTGTGCTCAACACGCGGATAGTCATTGTCTGACCCAGAGTCAGCTCATGCTGTGGATGGGCCAGCAAATCAATCCAACCTCGCCTTTGTACAACATGGCATTGGCGTTTGAATTAAGGGGCAAGATCGAAATCGATGCCTTTCAAGCTGCTTTTCAGGCATTACTGCAAAGTAGTGACATCCTGCGCATGGTCTTCAAACTCGATGGAGAAGAACCCGTTCAACACATCGAAGTTGACTTTAATTATCAAATCCCCGTTCTGGACTGGTCCACAGAAAATGAGGCGGCTGTCCAACAAAAATTGGAAGCCCGCAGTCAACAACTATTCGACTTATCGACTCGGCTCTT
This sequence comes from Bacteroidota bacterium, assembly GCA_039199865.1. Lineage (GTDB taxonomy): Bacteria > Bacteroidota > Bacteroidia > Chitinophagales > Saprospiraceae > JALZUU01. The sequence goes on along the minus strand of JBCCSR010000140.1, from coordinate 400 downwards.
CGATTCAATACTGATCAAACGGGCAGAAGATCGCTACATCTGGTACCTCAATCAACATCACTTAACTACCGATGCTTGGGCCATGACCGTACTCTACAAGGTAATGGCCAATTTGTACCAAAAAGCGCTAAACAAACAGTTAGACGAAGTCCCCGAAATTCCTCCTTTCAAAGATTATATCGCCTACGAACAAACGGCGCGTAAAAAACAAACCGACGCTAAAAAATACTGGCAAGAAAAGGTCAAAGTGCTGCCAGAATGGCCTCATTTTTACGGTCATCGCGAACGGACGATGGACAGCCGTTCGCAGCGTTTGCGCCTAGATTTGGGTTTAGAACGCTCCAATCAATTGCGGGCATTGACCAAAGAGGTAGACCTGCGTTCATGGACCCAACACCTT
>JBCCSR010000139.1:0-8746 GCA_039199865.1 Bacteroidota bacterium | reverse complement strand
CCATCATCCCAAGGCTAGGAGTTACCTCAAAGAATATGTTTTGCATCGTTTTTTCGAGCGAGAAGACGTCTTGACGCCCCGTTATGATTTCATTGACGTATCGGTCAATGGAAAGTCGAGGGGGGTTTTTGCCTTTGAAGAGCATTTTGAAAAGATTTTGGTCGAAGCCAAAAAACGTAGGGAGGGGCCGATTCTCAAAATGACGGAAGATGGGTTTTGGGCTGGGGTAAAAAGGCAGATGCAGCAAGTGGATGGAATTGATAATGACATTGAGCAAAGCGTTCGTCTGATGGAAACCTCAGACATTCAGGCCTTCAAGCAGAGCAAAACCATGAAGTCAAAGACGCTGGCCAAACAATTTAAAATTGCTCAAAACTTACTCTATCAATACCGTTACGGATTGAAAAGAGCAGAGGACATTTTCGATATTGAACGCTTGGCAAAATTTTACGCCATTTGTGATGTCATGGGCGCGTATCACGGTCTTGCTTGGCACAACCAACGATTTTATTACAATCCGGTGCTCTCTAAACTAGAACCAATCGGCTTTGATGGTTTTGGTTCTTCCTCTTCCAAGCGAAACTCCATACTTGGGCAGGGCGCACTGAACCCAAGAAAGCTGAATGTGGAACGCATGGAAAACAAGCTGTTCATGAACCCAGTTTTCACCGACAAGTACATTCGATATTTGTACGCGTATACTTCCAATGAATACATCGAGGCATTTGTGGCAGAGATAGAAAAAGAGTTGGAAGACCGGGAATTGCTATTGCGTACGGAGTTCAAAAATTATCGATTCAATCAGGAAGATTTTGTTCGCAATGTTCGGAGAGTGGGGACGCTGATGCTCCCTTATGACAACTTGAGTGTAAAAGCATACGCGAATAAATCGGAGAATGGCCAGCAATATTTGCGGGTGGCCAATACGCATGATTTACCCGTTGAGTTGGTGGGCTACGGCCCTAAGTCTGAAGAAATGACAGCGACTTTAAACGAGCCTATGCTACTCGAAGGTTTCTTACCCAGAAAATTGCTGGCTTGGTCCAATGATGTTCAACATTCCGAAAAGCCTTTGGAGATTTTCAAATATTCCAAGAATCGAGCGGCTCACATGGAGCAGCACTTTCTGAATTATGAGCCTTTGGTCGTTAAGGAAAGTACGCGCTATCTCTTTTTCCGACCCCTGGGGATAGATTCTTTATTTCATTGTCCGATTTTCAAGTGGGAAGCTCCCTACAACGATGTGCCTGCGCAAAACTTATTTGCCGATGCCCAACCTGCCTCTAACGATTGGATGACGGTAGATGGTCCCATGGTCTACATTAAAAAAGGCAAACATCGAATAGCAGAAAACATCATTATTCCCGAAGGGTACCACGTCTATTTTGAGGCAGGCACCGAATTGGATTTGGTTCAAAAGGCGGCTTTTATTTCTCGCTCTCCCGTTTTTATGAATGGTACAGAAGAGGACGGTATCCTGATCCACTCCAGTGACCGAAGTGCCAATGGTTTTACGGTTTTACAGGCTGGGGAGGCCTCCAAAATGCATTTTGTGACTTTTGATCATATGAATACTCTGAGCAAAGAGGGGTGGACCTTAACCGGGGCCGTCTCCTTTTACGAATCTGATGTCAACATTGAAAATTGCACGTTTAAAAACAATCATTGCGAAGATGGCCTCAATATCATTCGCTCGGAGTTTACTATCGCCAAATCTTTGATCAGCTACACCGCCTCGGATGGCTTAGATGCCGATTTTTGTAAGGGAACGATAGAGTCTTGTCGATTTTACGAAACGGGCAATGATGCCATGGATTTCTCTGGGAGCGTCATGATGATCAAATCTTGCCGTGCCGAAAACGTTGGAGACAAGGGCTTGAGTGTAGGGGAGGATTCCGATGCTACCGTTTATCAACTTTTTGTGGATAAGGCAGTGATTGGTGTCGCTTCGAAAGATTTGTCTCTCCTAGTCGTCGACGGACTGACCTTGTCCAATTGCTCTCAAGGCTTTGCAGCTTATCAGAAAAAGCCAGAGTATGGAGGAAGTAAGATCATTGTGAATAGTTACCAAGCCAAAGGCGTTCGCCGTTTACACAATATTCGGAAAGGCTGTACCCTTCAATTAAAAGACCAAACGATTGAGGGGGAGCTTTAGATCCCTTGTCACTAGTATTTGCAAGGGAGTGGACGAGAAACGAGCTGTGGTGTTGTCTCGTTTCTCGTCTTTCATTTTGTGTATGATTATCGATCGTACCTCCCTGTAGTTGGTCATATCCTTCACCTGTAAGTCATAAATAGACAGCGTGATAACTGTCCATCAATCCATTCCTTTTTATTTTTAGGGGGCCATAGATCATCTTTTTATTATTATCTTTTGTCTCAATGCAATTCATTTGGCTTCAATTATTGGATAGTACATTTTACTGACCATGCAGTTCCTATATAAATTTGTAGGGTCTATCGAAAATTATTTTTACCCTGCTGGATTCCGCTGATCTTACTGGTATTATTGTTATTGTAAAATTAGTTTAGATGTATAAAAAAGCCTTTCCATTCCTGTGGGTGACTCTTCTCTTCTTTGTCTGTAGCTGTTCAGATGGGGCTCACGTCAAGCAAAAGTTAATTACCTTGATTGAGCTGCATCAACCCGATATAGTAGTAATTGAATCTGGTAGCAATACAGGACTCATTTCTACTAGAGAATATTCTATAGACGCGGTGAAAATTGAACATCAGTTTATTCAAATTGATGATGAATATTTGAATCTTAGTTTTGTGAAATCGATAGCAGTGGAGCAAGGACGGTTAAAACTGAAAATGTAAATGAATTGTTTGAAGTTTGAAGCCTTTTTGGGGCTTTGGGAGGGAATCCCACCCGCTGCCACCACCGCCGATCAAACCCTCGTTTACGCATTTGGAAACACAACACTTCCATTTTCGCAAACAACATTTGATCGCAAATTCAGGCATAAGACTCGCTTTTTGTAAAATTTTCGATGGATCCTGATCAAGCGAATCAGTACTTAGACGCAACAGGTGCCTAAATTCCATAAGGGTAGAAAATATTTTTTATTTCGTAAAGTTTAAAGGGCTGATTAGTAGAGGTGTAAAATCGTATGTTTTTTACTATAAATTGTCGAATAGTGGTAGTCGCACAAGAAGTACGCTACTTAGTTGACGGCGTTATCATCTTGCCAAGTATTTCCTTGACAAAAGTAGCGGCCAAGGCGGCGGTTATCCCTTGATGATCTCTAATTGGATTGTATTCAACAATATCGGCTCCAATAATTGGAACCTCAATTTGCTGAATGATCCTTAGGACCTCACGAGTAGTCAATCCTCCTGGTTCATGATGCGAAACACCTGGGGCAAATGCTGGATCTAGCGCATCCAAGTCTAGTGATAGGTAGATAGGGCGTTTAAATTGTGGGAGTTGATGGATCGAAAAATCTTTCATTTGAATGACTTCCACGTTAAACTTTTCGATCTGACTTTTTTGGTGTGGATTAATGTTACGAATGCCGATTTGTACAAGTCTTGTGGCTAAAGCAGACTCCATAATTCGGGCAAATGGGCAGGCATGTGAATGGGCATCGCCATCAAATTCATGGTACAGGTCGGTGTGGGCATCAATGTGTAAAATGGCAAATGAATCATAATATTGACGATAGGCTTTGATCAATGGATAGCTAATCGAGTGGTCTCCTCCCAGCGTTAGTAGCCGTCTTCCATCTTCGAGTATTTCGCTTGCAATACGTTCAATGTCCCAATAGTCATTGATTTTGAAATCTCCACGATCTTCAATCAAAGATTGTTGAATGGACTGCCCTGATTCCGTGTAGTAACCGGAAGATCCAGAATGTAAGCATTGCCGAATAAGGGGAGGAGCAGATGCCGCTCCTCTTAGGAAAGACGATTTCTCATCATAAGCAATTCCAGTTAGGGCAATGGGCTTCATATTGTCGAAGACGATTTAGAAGATAATTTCAAATGATACAAAATAGGTAGGGTCAGCAGCGTGGGCAATTTGAATAAATAGCTAAAGGGGACATAGAAAAAGCCATAGAAAATAAGCAGATAAAACTTGAGGGCAATAATCAAAAACAAGCGGTGGTCCAGTTCTTTTTTTCGGTAGTAAAGATAGAGTAGAAAAATAATGACCGCAGCTAGAGCGCAGGCAGAAATGTGCACAATTCGATTGAGCTTCAATCTCTTTTCGACGGGGCCGTCAATAAAGTCATAAAAATAAATGGAATAACTCAATCCCTGCTGAAGGTGATGAGGACGAGCATCAGGTTTTTGCCATTTTTGTCTTATCCATTGCGTCTCTGCTGTTTTACCATAATAGGCGAGTCCTTTGGTGAAAATCGTCCAATCTTTTGCCAGAAAAGGGAGAACGTACAAGAGCAGTACGCCCGCCAGTACAGATAGGGAAACTTGAAATACGGGTTTAAATCCTCGTTCAATCCAAAAGATCAACAAATAAATGGGCAACCAAAAGGTAAAAGCATATCTGGACAACAGACATAGTAAAATACCTATGGCCATGATCCACTTGGAGCGATGAAAGACCGAAAGAGTCAGCAAAAAGTAAAACCCAATTGGCAATAACTCTACGGCAAAACCCAGGCTTTCTCGGTCTTCCAGAATGTAATGAACCAATAGTAGAAAGGGGATGGCAGCTTTTAAAATCACTTCCAACAAGCTAAGATCTTGTTGCCACAAGCGCCGATGGTAGAGGAACAAGGCAATGAGGAAAACCAAATAGGCTGTCCAACGATAATCAATATGCAATACTTCAGAGAAAATGTAGGGTGCCCAAAGTAATGGAAAATAAGTTGGATTGACTTCATAACCATCGAATGGTAAAGGCTTATAAACAGTTTCCCCAGACAGCAAACGGCGAACGTAAAACTCCAACGAAGGGATGATGTCAGATCCTTTGGGATCGACGGGATAGCTAGCAAAAACCCCAGAAAGAATATCGGCGCAAAGTAAACTCCCTAGGGTGAAAATAGCCAAGACAATGATTTGATGGAATTTCCGAGTCTTCCCCTCTGCCGAACCAAGCTGATTCAATCCACTGCGCATCAAATAAAAACCGGCTCCACAAGTCAGCAGTCCCCCCAACATCCAGGCAACAGGACTCCAATAGAGCCCCAAGCTCTTTTTGAAGAAAGTAAGGAAACCAAATTCTAAATAAAGTCCAAAAAATAAAATGGCAATGGCCAATTGTTGCTTGCGCCCCATAGCGTCTATGTTTGCTTCGGGCGCAAATATAGTGAATTCACTATTAGGCATTCAGGATTTACTCCCTAGATTTTGGACCGTTTCGGCAGAATACCCATCAGCAATTGGGTCAAGTCGCTATTGAGCTCCTAAAGTTGACAGCATAACAGCATCACAGCATCTAGAGCTCAATATTCTATTCTGTACATTGAGCTCTAGATCTTTTAGCCATTCTTGTCTTTGCGTCGAATCTAGATTACTAGGTAGGTACTACCAGATGCAAAATGAGAAATGCACTTTACTTGAGCATCAAACAAATCTTTACTCTTGACTCCAAAGACCTAAACTGGAGCTGTTAATTAGAGTTTGACGAAACGCAGTGGCATATCTACCGCTCCATTTGTCAAGCGAAGAATATAAATGCCATTGGGTAGGTGGTCGATGCCGAGGTCATATTGATTGTCATTAACCAAGGTCAGATCCACTTCTTGGAGTAAGCGGCCAGAAATATCGTGTAGACTCAGCTGGCTGGAGGCCACTTCGATGGTTGGACCAAAACGAACCTGTATACGATCGCTGGCAGGATTAGGCTGAATACTGATGATTTGTCCTTCTCGTGGAATAGTCACACTAACAATTCTACTGTAGCTAAATTGGCCATCGATGTCTATCTGCTTGAGCCGATACAAATAGCTTTGTCCGGCAATTACGTCCATGTCAAGATGCTGATACTGGGCTCCTTCATTGCCTTTGCTATTTTGCCAATTGATCTGAGAAAAATCTCGATCGTTTTGATCGTGGAGTCGTTCGAGAGCAAAGCCTTTGTTATTGGTTTCGCTACTGGTCGACCACTGGAGTACTACCTGCTGGTCTTTTACTTCGGCACTAAAATCTAAAAGCTCCACGGGAAGGACCGTTTGCTTGACGGAAAAAACTTGGGTAAAAGAAGTGGTTTCTCCACAATCATTGTGTCCGGTGACCCTCCAAAAATAAGCGGTACCGAAGGGAAGGGGATTCGCGGTATATTGAGTGGTAAACAAGTTAGTGGCCGATTGAATGATATTGGTCATCGACGGATCATCGGCAATTTCTATACTGTAAAAATCACTTTCATCAGCTTCTTGCCAGGTGATAACGGGCATTGGATCAAAAATGATTTCTTCGTTGTTAGGGAAAACAAGCTGTGGGACATCGGGGAAAGGATCTACCATAACACTGACGGAGATGCGTTGGGTAGGGCCTGTGTTGGAGGTACCAGTAATGGTAAAGTAATGGTTGCCGGGTGCTAAATTTCCCGTACCGGAAAACGTTAAGGTAGTGAAGCCATTGGCCGCAACTGGGTTGGAACTGAAATTTGCGCTGACACCAGAGGGCAGAGTAGAAGTACTTAAAGTCATGGCCTCCGTAAAACCTGAGTAAGCAGTTAGATTAACAGAGAAAGAAGTATTTTCTCCTTGACAGATCCGGTTGACCCCATTTCCACCAGCCCGCATGACACTGTGAGGTAAGTTGGCTTGCAGGACAAACAAACCACCAGAGGGATTTCCTCCATTATCTCTAATCCCACTAATGACAATATTGCCACTTTCGAAGTAGGGGTAAACGCTCCAAGTGCCGTTAAACCCAGCATTGTCGTTGCTGGCATAGAGGTCAAAATAGGCCACTTCAAAAATGTTGGCATTGTCAATATCGCTAATGTCCAAAATTCGTAGACCAGACTGATAATTGGATTGGTATAGATAACTCCCTTTTACGTACTGGTTGTGGTCGATGGCGCCAAAACTACTGAGGTAAGTCAGATGACTGGTGGGATTATCTAAGTCTGAAATGTCAAAAACATAGGTTTTGGTATTGTGATTGAAATTAGATTCGTCGAGTTCATCATCTAAAAACAAATAGCGTTGATCATCAGTGGTCCAACCCTGATGTGCATAATGATTGCCAGTGTAGCCAGTGCTGGAAATTAATTCTGGATCATCCTTTTGCGTTACATCTAGGATGACAAAAACATTATCGTTGAAGCCGATACAAATTTCTTTTCCCGTATGTTCGGTATCGGGACCGTTGTAAATAAAACATACGGCGTCATGGGTGTAGTTGGAGTTGGAATAGCAATCGGTATAGCTGGGAGCCACAGGATTGGTAGCATCGTAGAAAAGCAGCCCTCCAAAACAATTGGATGTCCCCACTGGATAAATATAATCGCTATTTTCGTGGGCAACAATATTGTGTGCTCTACCCGATCCGGGGATCGTTACGGTGTTGTCGGCGGTAAAGGTTGCCGGAGGGGAGGTCACCGCATCGAGCTGGGTCAAATCAAAAACCTGGATGCCGTGTGAAGAGGCCTCACTAACGATGTAAGCGTAGTTGGCTTTTACCTTGATGTCTCTCCAAGTAGAATTGCCACTCGCTGTAGCTAGGGTGCCAACTAATGTTGGAGAAACTGGATTTGTGATATCCACAAAAGCGGTACCATTATTCAAGCCAAGAATGGCATATTCTTTAAAAGAGGAGGGGCTAGTCCAACCCCAAATATCATTGCTTCGGCCGGCTCCAAAATCGCTTAAAGGCATTCTCGATTGTAAGGCCACATTATTGCAAGGGTAACCAGAGGCGGTGCCTCCGGTACAAGGAGTTTGACTTTGCAAAGTAGTCAATCCCAATAAAAAACAAAGACAAGTAAGGTAAGACAAGGATGGAAAAGAAGTCATGTTCGGTTGTTTGTATGGCGTCAGATAGAATAGGGTTTTATGGTTCGCTTTGGCAAAGTAGTTGCAAAAATCACTGGTTCACAAAGTAAGATTACTGACTCAAAATAAGGATATTCTTTGGAATGTTGATGTTTAAATATTGGATAATTCGTCAACTGACTTCTAGCGGGCTAAAATAGGCTTCCCTGGATAGGACCAGGTTTTATCTCATCGAGCAGACTCGCATCATTTTCACTGACTTTATTGACGCGTTTGGATACGGGATAGGCTTTTAGCGCTGCATCCGGATAGGGAGCGATCAGTTGTAGAGCTTCCTTCGTACTGACCTTGGGGTCAATCCATAAGTTTTCCTGCTCCGGCAGCAAAATGGCTGGCATGCGATTGTGAATATCGGCCAGTAGCTGGTTGGGAGGCTGGGTAATTAGGGAAAAAGTGAAAATGGCTTGGCCGTTTGGATTCATCCACTTTTCCCAAATTCCCGCTACACAAAAGATACTTTCATCTTTTTTACAGATCCGGTAAGGTTGTTTCCCCGAATGATCTTTTTTCCATTCGTAAAATCCATCAAAGGGAACTAGGCAGCGCCTTTGCTGAGCCGCTTGACGGAAGGCAGGTTTTTCCAGTAGAGTCTCTACCCTGGCATTGATTAGTTTACTTCCTATGGAAGGGGCTTTGGCCCAGTAGGGAATTAGGCCCCATTGGAAAAAACGCAATTGTCTGGGCTGTTCGTTGGTAAGTACAGGATGCAGATGAGTTGGAGCAATATTAAAGCTGGGTAAACTTTGGTATGGTTGTAGGCTATCGAT
>JBCCSR010000138.1:0-8793 GCA_039199865.1 Bacteroidota bacterium | reverse complement strand
CCCACTTCTGGTCGTTGTACTTCCAACCGGTAGTGGCAGATCGCTCGCCTTTGCTACAAGCACCGAATACAAGTGCAATGAGAAGCAAATAAGCGCTCAACTTCAACAGTTTTTTCATCGTTTAATTTTAATTTACTTTATGAAAATGACCAACAAATATAATGAAAAAATCAAATTCTCAAGGGACATCAATATGGAATGCCAAAATCCTTGCAAATTCAATGCCTTTTTGATTAAAACCAGACAAAGCCGTATTTTTTAACACTGCTAAAGTCTTCATGATCAAAGAATTGGTTACAAGCCTCTTACGAATTAAGTAAATAAAACATACCTCCTTCAGGCCTGACTTTCAGTCCTTTGTATCCAGTCAAAAAATTAGTAAAATTCTGTTATAATGGGTAATTCTTTGGTCTTAGATCGTTCGATTGATGGAGCAAATCCAAATTGATTTAGCGCGTATCTCTAGCGGAACTTCCAATGAGATGCTACCTCTTTTATTCGAGAGATATCCACTATCTTTATTATCTAAGTGCTTGGACGGCAAACGAAAAGCGAATGGCGACCATGTTTTAATATATGTCTTACGTCTGTGTATATCCAACTGTTTTTGATTATCTAAACAACTTTAGACAATCGTTTATATCTTCTTCCGGCTCTTGTAATCGAATACGGAAGGAAATTTCGTGGCTCCCTCCAGAAAATCCGGCCAAACCGGAGATGGTCAAATCGTAGCTGTAGCCAATTTTAAAGATGCCTTGTTCTACTCCAACCAGAGCAATTACTGCGTCGCTGTTGGATTGGGCGTGTCGGAACCAACCTCCTAAGAAAAAAACGCCATATTGCGCATAAGCACCTACATTGACTTGTCCGAAATCTCCTTGTCTGACATAGAGCAGGTTCGGTGATATAAACGCGGAGGGCCTTCTTTTATTGCCTTTAATAATTTGAATTTCTGCACCAGTGTGGAAGGTAATGCGTCTGGGCAAGCCACCACTAATATTATTATTGATGCCCAAGATCGCCTCTTCGGGAGTATTCAAGTGTTTGATGGCAAAGCCTGCGTAGAAAACACGATTGTAAATCATCATTCCGGCCGAGGCATCAAAATAGAAATTGTTGGGATCTTCGGGCGGTTGTTCTTCGGTTGGAAACGGGACGCCTCCTTGTGAAAAAGGGCCTAATTTTTCATCAATCTGATCGAAGAAGATGAACTGATCCCAATTGTATTTGGTCTGAACACCAGCTATTTCTGCCCCCAACTTGATGAACCAGTTGCGGTTGAGTTGTAATCGATAGCCAAAAGATCCCGCTACTTTGTTGGTCCGAATCAGACCATCTCCAGCATCATCCGTCAGCAAAAGTAAGCCGAAACCACTATTAAGGTGAGGAACAAATTGATCGTAAGAAGCCGAATAAGTTACGTAGGCCTTCAATGATGGCCATTGATTGCGATAATTGAGGGCAAAATTTGGAGCATAGGCATTGCCAGCAAAGGCTGGATTAATTTGGAGCGGAGCCGCATAATACTGGCTAAATATTGGATCCTGTGCTTTCAGGCCAAAAATCATCACCAACATTCCGGAAATTAAGAGGAATTGTCTTATCATTTACGCAAAAAAATTAAGTCTGTTCCTGAAAAACGGTTAAGTTTGTTAAAGTAAGAAAAATCTTGACAACTTCCCTTAATTCTTAGACAATACGTTCGACTTCTTAACGTTTCTATAACAATTAGCATAACGCACCAGAGACTCGAAAAATTGTTGATCATCTTTAAACCTGTTACCTACAAACTTAAACTTACAGTTTAGCATGAAAGTAAAAATACTTAGTTCAGTACTCTGCCTATGCTTATTCCTGTCTGTTCAGGCGCAAGATCACCTTATCAAGCAGTCCCTCAATTGGACGCCTACCCCTCAATTATACAGTCCAACAGGTATTTACACCAGTGAAATCTGGAGTTTCAGTGGTGCCGAGCATCATCCTGATTATCCCAACATCCCTGTTTATCATGAGCGTTTCCGCGTTAATGGTCCTGGACAATTGGAGGTCCAAATCGTTGATTTGCGCTTTGAGCCAATGGATAAAAAGCCTTCTGATGATGATCAATATTTAAAGGAAGATATCGTTTTTGAAACCAATATCGAACAAAGTCGTCAGGAATATTTCGGAAGCGTCAGCTTTATTCCCATTCGAATGTCGGCCAACGGGCAATACGAACGATTAATTGATTTCGAAATCAACGTTCGATACACTGCTCTCGGTGCCGGTGGCAACCTGGGCTTTACGCCACCGCCGCCACCACCACCGCCAAATACTTACACTTCTGCTCTGTCGGATGGCGAAATCTATAAAATTGCGGTTACCGAAAATGGTGTACACAAAATCGATCAAAACTTTTTGAAGGATAATTTGGGTATTGATGTTGAATCCATTGATCCTCGTAATATTAAATTGTATGGCAATGGTGGAGGCATGTTGCCCCAAACTGCCGGAGCAGCTCGTCCTGATGATTTGACCGAAAATGCCATTCAAATCGTTGGAGAGGCAGATGGTTCATTCGATGCCGAAGATTATATTTTGTTTTATGCTGAAGGCCCACACGAGTGGTTGTTTGATATTGATAATGGTCGATTCGAAATGGAGCAAAATGTGTACGATGACCAAAATTATTATTTCCTAAAGATCAGTGCTGGCAATGGATTACGCATCCCTTCGCAAAATTCAGTCAATAGTACAAATTATACTTCCACTGGTTTCAACGATTTCATTCATTACGAGGAAGATATTGTCAATCTATTGGATGAAGCAACGGGTGCCCAGGGTTCTGGCGCCGATTGGTTTGGTGATCTATTCAACCCTACCCGTGAACGAACCTATGCTGATTTCAATTTCCCCAATATCATCACCAATGAGCCTGCTCATATTGCCGTTGACTTTGCGGGAAGAAGCCCCGTCAATTCTCGTTATACCGTTGATGTCCCTGGTCAAACTTTTACCAGCAATAGCATCGGTAGCATTACTTGGGGAAATAATGAAGCTACCTTTGCCAAAGTGGTGAGCATCAGCAATAGTTTTACCGCCAATAACGACAATATCCCCGTCCAAATCGCTTATCCAGGCGTAGGAGATCAAAGAAATTTAGGGTGGCTGGATTTTATTGAAATCAATGCCCGTCGTAGCCTCAATATGGTCGGTGATCAAATGAGTTTCCGAGATGTTGAATCCATCAATCACAATAGTACCACTTTTCAACTCGCAGGCGCCAATGGCAATACGATTATTTGGGACATCAGTAATCCGTTGAGTCCTCGCCTACAAGAAACGACGGGCAGTGGCACGCTACAGTTTGGGGCCAATACTGGTGGCATTCTCAAACAATATATTGCCTTCAATCGTTTAGGAACCTTTCCCAGTCCTACTGAAATAGGCCGGATTGACAACCAAAATATTCACAGTACAGACAATGTTGATTTGCTGATTGTCTATCATGCTGACTTTGAAACCCACGCACAACAATTGGCTGCTCATCGTAGTCAACACGATAATATGGAAGTGGCTTTGGCTCGTATTGACCAAATTTACAATGAGTTTTCATCGGGCTCTCAGGACCCAACCGCTATTCGAGATTTGGCCAATATGCTTTACAAGCGCAACCAACGTTTCCGCTTCCTCTTACTTTTCGGAGATGGAACTTTTGATTACAAGGATAAAAAAGGCTTTGGAGGGAATTTCATTCCTCCCTACGAAACCAAACAAAGTTTACATCCTATCCTGGCCTATCCCTCCGATGATTATTACGCTCTGCTCAGCGATAATGAAGGGCAGTCACTAAATGGAGATATGGATATCGCCGTGGGACGTTTGCCCGTCAACAATGCGAGTGAAGCCCAGGCGGTAGTCAACAAAATCGTTCATTACGATACCAGTCCCTCTACTTTGGGAGATTGGAGAAATCGCATTCTATTTACGGCAGATGATGAAGATGGCAATCGTCACCTCATCGATGCGGATAGCATTGCCCGGACCATTAATCGAGAACATGAAGTATTCAATGGCGATAAAGTGTACTTTGATGCTTTCCAACAAATTGCCACTGCCGGAGGCACCCGTTTTCCTCAAGCTCAAGAGGCGATCAATCGCAATATTTTTAAAGGCGTTTTGGCCATCAATTATCTGGGACATGGAGGTTCTACGGGTTGGGCCCAGGAACGGGTACTGACCAAAGATGACATCGCCAGTTGGACCAACTTCGACGCCCCTACCCTTTTCATTACTGCCACTTGCTCTTTTACTGGCTACGACGAACCCAATTTGACGACTGCTGGTGAGCAAGCTTTTCTCAAAGAAGACGGAGGAGCAATCGCCCTTTTGACCACCGTAAGAGCCGTGTACGCCAGCCAGAATTTCAAGTTGACCAAAGCTGTATTTGACATCCTTTTTGACTTGGAAGAGTTTGAGATACCAAGCCTGGGAGAAATTCTCAGAGTGTCCAAAAATAACGTGGGGATCGATACCAATTCCCGTAAGTTTACCCTAATTGGTGATCCCTCCCAACAACTGGCCATCCCAAGGTTTGGAATCACGACTACTGAAATCAATGGACGGCCCGTCAACGAAAGCCAGTCGGATACTATCCGGGCCTTACAAAAAGTGACCATTAAAGGATTTGTCAACGATGACAATGGCAATATCATGAGTGATTTCAACGGAAAAGTATATCCTACGCTTTACGACAAACCCGTTTTGGTCACCACCCTCGCTCAAGATGCGGGCAGTCCTGCCGAAAAGTTTACATTACAAAAAAATATTTTATTCAAAGGAGTCGCTAGTGTTGTCAATGGTGCTTTCGAATTTTCCTTTGTCGTTCCAAAAGATATCGACTACAGTTTTGGCTACGGTAAGATCAGTTACTATGCGGAGGATGGCGTGTCGAGAGATGCCCGGGGCTTTTACAACGAATTGGTTATCGGAGGTACAGATCCCAATGCCATTAACGATGATGAAGGGCCACTCGTGGAGGTCTTTATGAACACGGAAGACTTTGTTTTTGGTGGCATCACCAGTAAGGATCCAACCCTTTTGGTCAAACTTTCCGATGATAATGGTATCAATGTTGTAGGAAACAGCATTGGACATGACCTAACCGGAGTATTAGACGAGCAGACGCAGAATACTTTCATTCTCAATGATTTCTATGAGTCTGCACTCGATGACTTCACAAAAGGAGAAGTAAGATTTCCACTCTTTGACCTTGAAGAAGGCTTGCATCGCATTAAAGTAAAGGCCTGGGATGTTTCCAACAATTCGGGAGAGGGCTATACCGAGTTTGTCGTATTTAGCTCAGAAGAAGCGGTGCTCGAACACGTTTTGAATTATCCAAACCCTTTTACTACTTCTACCAATTTCCAATTTGAGCATAACCTGCACGGGCAACAGATGGACGTAATGATTCAAATCTTTACTATTGCTGGGCAATTAGTTAAAACCATCGAGCAAAACATGATTGCCGAGGGTGATCGCGTTACAGGAATACACTGGGATGGAAAAGACGACTATGGTGATCGCTTGGGCAAAGGCGTATATGTTTACAAGGTAAAAGTCATGGCGCCGGGCCTCAACGAACAAGCCCTGAAGACAGAAAGTGAATTTGAAAAATTGGTGATCTTGAAATAGTAGCCACCGTGCCCCAAGCAAATCGGCTACCAGCTTTGATGAACAAAGAAAATTTTTATTTGAAACATACTATAAGACGTATAATTTTATCTTTGCACCACTAAATCAGAAACTATAATATAAATCATGAAGAATTTACTCAAACTATTTCTACCACTACTGGGGCTTGTTTTGACGGTTCAGGCAGCAGCGCAGACTGGATTTGGCTGTTCTTTCAACGTAACCACAGGAGAATGGGAGAATGTCAGTGGAGGGCCATGTGTTAACACGATTATTACTGCAGTTCCTTTCTTAAGAATTGTTCCTGACGCTCGCTCAGGTGCAATGGGTGATGCTGGAATTGCCATTTCTCCCGATGCCAATGCGATGCATTTTAATGCCTCCAAACTGGCTTTTGTAGAAGAAGATGTAGCCGTTTCCGTCACTTACACTCCTTGGCTAAGAGCATTGGGTTTGCAAGACGTATACATGGCTTACCTTTCGGGCTTCAAACAAATCGACAGCCGCCAAACCGTTGGTTTTTCCCTCCGCTATTTTTCACTGGGAAGCATTTCCTTTACGGATGAAAGTGGACAACCATTGGGTACCGGACGTCCCAATGAGTTCGAAATTTCCGCGGCCTATGCCCGCCAACTTTCCGAAAAATTCTCGGTAGCCATTGCGCCAAAATTCATCTATTCTAACCTTGCCGCCGGACAAACGGTAGGCAATGTAGAAATTACTCCCGGAATTGCTGCCGCAGCTGACTTTTCCCTTACCTACAAAACGCCACTTAATTTTACGGCCAATAAATCTGATTTAACCCTTGGTGCTGCCATTTCAAATTTGGGGACCAAAATTTCTTATACCAACTCCATTAATAAAGATTTTATCCCAGCCAACCTCGGATTGGGAGCTGCTTGGAGCATCAATTTCGACGAATTCAACGAATTGACCATCACCACGGATATCAATAAATTGTTGGTTCCCACTCCTTGCTTGGCACAAAACCCAGAGGACTGTGATGCGGATGGCAACATGGTTCCCGATTACAAGGAAGACTCTGCCTTTGGTGGTGCCATTAGTTCTTTTGGTGATGCCCCCGGTGGTTTTTCCGAAGAGTTGCGAGAATTGATGCTATCGATTGGGGTAGAATACTGGTACGACAAACAATTTGCCGTTCGAGCAGGCTACTACACGGAACACGGAACAAAAGGAAATCGTAAATTTTTTACTGTAGGACTGGGTTTGAAATACAATGTCTTCGGTCTCAACTTCTCTTACCTCGTTCCAACGACCAACCAAAGAAATCCACTAGACAACACTTTGCGTTTCTCTCTATTGTTTGATTTTGGTGCCTTTGGCCAAGACGGAATTGAAGAGTAAGCAATATCGTACAGATAGAAAAACGGCGAATGAAAACCAATTCATTCGCCGTTTTTCTTTGCCCCTGCTCAAGGTGGACTTCTCCTTATCTCAATTTGACTAGACGCTCAAAATACTGCCCTTCTTCGCTGCGAATGCCCAGGAGGTATTGTCCAGAAGCTAAATTGATTTCATTGAGATTGAGCTGATAGGTACTCGTTCCGCTCGCTTGCCAAAACCAATGCCCCAATTCCTGACCATTTTGATTGATCAACACCAGCTGATACTGTCCAAAAAGCGGCCTGCTACTCTGTATATTCACTTGATCTACAACGGGATTAGGGACAATGTGAAAAGCCAAAGCAGTATTCAATACCGTCGAATTGTTTAGGGGCAGATCTACCCAAGGCTGGATAGAAAAGCGCAGTAAGCGGGCGGGCAAAATGTTGAAATTTTCAGAAGATACATAGCCCGTAAACTCGTCTCTAAACACAATGGCTTCGGTTTGACTATTGGTCAAACCTGTCCCCAGATTGATTTTTCGCTTGTTACCGGAAAATACATAGCCTTCTTGGTAGTCAAATAAAATCCACATGAAGTTGACCCCTGTTTCGGTATACCCAATTAGACTGATGATGCCATTTTCATTGATGTCCGCTCCGGTCACCAACCCCTCAGTATCAAAAGTCTCCCGCAATTGTGCAGTATGACTTCCCGGACTGGCGGGCAATACGTAGTGTCGGGTTTGATTGTCCACCCAATTTTTGGTAAAAAGATGTAGACTATCTTGCCAATAAAAGAAAGCCTCACAGTCGAAGTCATTATTATTGGGTTGGATCGTAAAATCGGTCTGATCACTGTAGACAAATTCAATGCTTTCAGCACTAGTAATCAAATTGCCCAAATTGGATTTGGGGACTCGAAAAATCCGTAAATCCATTCGATTGCCATTGTTGTTGCCAAAATCTCCGATGTAGAGGTGTTCCTCATCTTCTGCCAAATCCTCCCAATCTTCATTTTCTCCATTGGCAATTAAAATCGTTTGCAATATGGCTCCAGAGAGGCTATCGATTCGATAGAGCTCATCCGCATTTCCCCCATCGTTGTGGGTCCACAATCCACTACTCGTCAAGGCCAAACCCGAATTTTCGAAGAGGGCATTGGGCAAGATGGCCACATTGTCCATTTGGTAATTGGTTGACGGATAAAGGCAGGAACCATCATTGGCGGTAGCCCCAGCATCGAAATTAAGGGCTTGAGGATCGGTACACCCCTCCTGGGCCGATAAAGTAACCGCCGACATCGTAAAAAGAAGGCTGAAGCAAAAATGAAAGCATTGAATGTTCATTGGCATTTTCATATGGGATAATTCAGGTCAATAATGGCAAAATAACTACGCTATTTGTAAGCCCACCAAACGAAGTGCCACAATCCACGCGACACTTCTCACCGAGAGATTCGGGATGGACTTTATTCGCTACAAATAAATTGAAAAGCCAAATTGGCAAAATAATCCCACTTTTCGGAATGTTCGTAGGGGATTTGTATCCAATTGCCCATCGCTCGACGATTCTTTTTGGGCTGAAACAAACTTGCTCCCTCCAATTGCAGAGCCGCTCGTTTGGCCTCGCCGATGAGTTTGCAGACCAATTGCTTTTCGTACAGTAGGAGGTAGGGTTTGCGCCCCCTTGTAAAGCAGGGCACACCAAACATAGCGCTTAGTGGCCGCTTAGAAATGGATTGCCCGATGAGGTTAAAAAGCTGTTCTTCCATCTT
>JBCCSR010000137.1:0-8796 GCA_039199865.1 Bacteroidota bacterium | reverse complement strand
TTGAGGAGAAAAATATTTTCAATTTACCGCTAAACCAATACGCAACGACCTATTCCACGGGAATGAAAAAAAAGTTGGCCCTTACCGCCATCTTACTGCAAAATAACAGTTATTACATCCTCGACGAACCCTTCAACGGCGTAGACATTCAAAGCAATATCATCATCACCGAAATCATCCGTCAACTAAAGTCGTTGGGCAAGACCATCCTGATTTCCTCCCACATTTTTTCTACCCTCAGTTCGATTTGTGATGAAATTGATTTATTGCAATCGGGGCAAATTGTCAGGAAAGTCGATCCATCTGAGTTTGAACAACTGGAGGAGGAAATGAAAATGTTTACGGTGGGAAATAGTATTGAGAAGTTGAATTTAAAATAGTTTTGTCGTCTGCCTTTTGTTTGTCGTGAGTTCATTTCAGGCGACTGAATAAGAAAGGATTGAAGGCACTGCGCTTAGAGTAATGGATTTTAGATGCTTGAGATTTAGGCCTACTTTTTGGCAAAGGGTGGGAACCCGCCCTCAAGGTACGACCCAAAATCGCCCTCCTCGACGAATGCTATAAAAGATACAGCTTCGCCACCCAGACCTGGTGAATCTTTTCAGGAAATGGTATGTAAAAAGTCATCAACCAATCTACAGGTACCCATTTCAATTGGTCAGATTCTATACTTAGACGCATGCCCCCCTCAAATTCCATAAATTTTTAGTCACTTTTTTTTGTAAAAATCATAAAGGGCTCATAATCAGTGAAATAAATTTTTAGTCCCTCCCTATCATTTCATAAATCCCCCTCCACATTTTTATTACAGATCCTTCCGGGCTCCTAATGATTTCTTATCTTTGCCCCTTTTAATCATTAATTATTCCGGAATAATGAGATACTTGTTGCTTTGCCTTTTTGTTTGTGTTCTGTATGCTGGGTGTTCGACTGATGGTTCAACCAATGGCACTCAGGGCCAAAAATCTACTAGAATTGATGCAGAATCTCCAGACATTGCTATCGAAATCGACAATGGAACCCCTGGAACCGTCTACTTGATTGGTACGTTTACGGGACAAAAATATCGGGCCGACTCTACTCGGTTGGATGCTTCTGGTAAGATTCGATTCAAACGCAAAACCCCTTATCGCCCCGGATTTTATTACTTGGTTTTTCCGGATAGCAAAAATTTGCAGCTCCTGTTGGATCGCGATCAAACCATGACCATCAAAGCCAATGCGATTGATCTGCTGAATACGACCCAAATCGAAGGCAATATTGATTCAAAATTGCTGATGGACAATATCCGTTATGAAAATCTCTTTCAGGCTCAGTTAGGTCCGCTCAACAATCGGATCAAACAAACTCCGGAGGGTAGCCCGGAATTGCAAAGCCTCGGGGCGCAAAAGGAGGCCTTGAACAAGCAGCGAAAAGCAGATTTGGAACTCATTTTCAAAGAACATCCCAATGCTTTCTTTACCAGTTTCAAACGTGCCGGACAAAATCCAGAGATTGCCGATGTCCGCAACCCAGACGGCTCCCTCAACCGAGCGCTACAAATTTATCTGTACCGAACTGCTTTTTGGGATGATGTCGACTTTTCGGATGAGCGTTTGTTGTATACGCCAGTCATTTCCAACAAATTGAAAAGATACATCGAACAGCTGACCCCACAACTACCTGATTCAATCAATCAGGCGGCAAAGTTTCTCGTCGACAAGGTCGTCGATTATCCAGAGTATTTTAAATACATTGCCAATCACATCACTTTAGCTTACGAACCCACCAAGACGACATTGATGGACCCAGAGAAGGTTTATGTCAGCATGATTCAAAACTATTTTACCAAAGAAAGAGCTTTCTGGGCAGATTCGATGACCGTATTTGGATTGCAAAAGCGTGCCTACGAGATGTCTAATAGTTTGACGGGATCAAAAGGACCCAACGTCGAGGCAAAAGATCCAAGTGGGAAAACGCAGTCGATTTACGATATCAAATCAGACTACATCATTGTTTATCTTTTCAATCCAACTTGTGAGCACTGCATGGAGCAAACCCCCAAATTGGTTCAATTGTACAACAGCACTAGCCGAAAAGACATCGAAGTCTTTTCCATTGCCATTGATACCAATGATGCAGAATGGAAAAATTACATTCAAAAAACGAAAATGAATTGGATCAATGTCCACGATCCCACCAACGCTTCCATTTATGCCAAATACTACGTTGATGTAACACCAGAAATTTATGTGCTCAACCCCGATCGGACCATTATCGCCAAAAACTTAAAGGTCAACCAGATCATGGAGGTGATCAATCGGGATCGGGGGCAATAAGCTCCTGCGTTGCGGTGGAATGTGTCTTTTCCTATTCCTTCTTTTTCATCCTGGGGAAGATATTAAAGTAGTAGACATTCACTTCGTCGGAGTTGACTTCGATGACATCTAGGTATTGATCGGCATTTAAGTCGACGAGTTGGATGTCGTAGGTCTTGTAGTTCTGTTGACTTAACGCCATCCGTTCATACTGCTTTCCATCTCCCGTATTTCGATAGATGGCATTGGGTTCTCCCGAGTTGCCCACCAAAATATCGAGCAGTCCGTCTTGGTTATATTGAGGTATCCTCATTGTTATTGCTCGGTGCGGTCCTACTTCTAGAGGATCGTTCCGACAAGCCTTTGTTGGAGCCCATGCTCATCTATGACCCAAACAATTTCATAAGCTCCTGCACCATCACTATTCCATTGATGAATAAAAAAAGTATCTTCTACCCTGTAAATATCAAAGGAATTTTGGCATTCAAAAAGATCGGCGTAGAAAATTTGATGGATGATGATTGGTTTTCCACTGATTGTTACCTCTACATCCTCCACTTCAATTTTAGGGATCGTTCCATCGGTCCCAAAAAACCGTCTGCCATCAATTTTAGACCACCACTTTTTATTTAGCTTGTCAACGCTTCTTTGACTTAAATCAAAAGGTTTTAGGATATATTGGAAAGAGAGGTCTCTGCCTTTATATTTTTTGATCTTTTCAATCGGTCTTAGTCTTGATTTATGAATAAAGCCTTCGATGAGGTCTTGGCCGCAATCTTCTAAGCCAAAATCATTTTTGGGAAGGTAGACTTGAACCCAATTGTCTTTCTTTGGGTCAAAATCCGGATCAAACCAAAATACTTGGTCTGCTTCAATCTTCTGGATGATTTTAGCATTCTTGTTGGGTCCTTTTCTCAGGTAGGTCCATCCGTCGGCGTCTTGTATAATTGCTACTTGTCCAAATACATTTTGCACGATCAACAACAATAGGGTGGAGATGGTGATTTGTTTCATTTCCTTTTCCTTGACATTTTAATGGGATTTACCTTTGCATAACGCTCGATTGTAATTTACAATTGCTGTTGGAGCCATTCAATTTTTCGCTTTAATCGAAAGTACGAAAGAATCGTTAACATCAATAGGATGAGTTCCAGAGGAATGGCGACCCAAAGAAGCAGCCGCACCCAGTTCAAATGCCAAAAAGCAGTGTAAAATAGGATGCCCAATACCCAACGGACCAAAACTTTCTGCTTGCGTTTTTGGACGATGATGTCGAGAAGGGCTTGAGTGGATTCGAGTTCAGAAATGAGTTGGGCTTTGTTGGCCATCCATTCTTTTTATTGGTTCAAGCTAGCTACAGTTTGAACAGTACTTTAGTTCCCTTCGGATAAAGGAAAAGCATTAGGAGATAATTTTATGGGTTTGTTTTTGTACAAGTCGGAGATTTACCGGAACTTCATCGGTGCAACATCTTTATCGAAAGGAAGATCCAATCATTGGCTTTTTGAGCATTGAGCATTGATGATCGGTCGACTATCAGTTAATGGGTCGCTTACTAGAAATGATTTTCAAATTATCTTTCACAAAATCTTCATCTGTGAAAAAAGTTATTTTATCTATTGTTGTCCTATTCCTCTTCTTTTTGGTCTTTGGATATTTTTGGTTGACCAATGCCAATAATTATCAGCGCGAAGGTAAATTTGAAATTGCGATCAACGATCAGCCCATCAAAATCATGCGGGACAACAATGGTATTGCCTACGTTTTTGCGCAAAGCAAGGCCGATGCCATCCGGGGACAAGCCTTTGTCACTGCCCAAGATCGACTTTTTCAAATTGAATTTTATCGGGCTTTGATTAGGGGAGAAGCAGCCAGTTTAGTAGGTAATACCATGTTGGATTCTGACATCCAAATGCGGGTACTCGATTTGTACGGCAATGCCCAAAGAAGTTATGTTCATTTAGATGAATCTACCCAAAATGCTCTGCAATGGTACTGTGAAGGCTTCAATGAATATTTAAAAGTGGGCACGGCCGAGTTTCCGCTGGAGTTGTCTCTGTTGGGCATTGAACCTAGGATTTTGCAACCCGTAGATATCCTCTCCATCATTCATTTTGTGGGTTTGCTACACAGTCAGAATATGGGGGATGAAATTTTAAGTCTCAACCTAGCTGCTCGAACAGATTTCGCAACTGATTTGTTGCCCCTCTCCATTAATTTAGATCGAAACAAAGCCCTCCGTTTTACGGTAGATTCTGTGGCCCTGAGTTCGTCTAAAAAAACAGATGTTGGTTGGCGTTCATCGCCATCACCGATGCTTCCTTACCTCCGGCTGGGATCAAACAATTGGGCCATTTCGGGAGAGCGAAGTACTTCCGGGAAACCGATTCTCTGTAACGATCCTCATGTCGATGCTCGGGTTTTACCCGGTGTTTTTTATCCTATTGGCTTGTTTTGTCCAGAGTTTAAGGCCGTTGGCATCGCCACCGCAGGAATTCCGGGCTTACTGTCGGGGCGAAACGAATACGTTGCTTTTGGAGTAACCAATGCTTATGGTGATAGTCAAGACCTATTTATCGAAGAGACAGAGGGCGATTTTTACCGTCAAGGTGAGGAAAAAATACCATTCAAGAGACGTAAAGAAATCATTGTTGTCAAGGATAGTATGGCTGTGGAACTGGACATTCGATCAACTTCACGCGGACCCATCATTTCCGATTTTCCCGTTTTTAATGTCATGACCAATGATGTCTTGAGTCTGCGTTGGTCACTGACCGCAACCAAGAGCAAATCCATTGGTTTTGATCGTCTTTTAGAGGCGAAAAATGTAGCTGAATTTAGGACTGCGCTCAGGGGAATGGATGTGCTCTTTTTCAATTATGCCGTCGCTGATGTGGGGGGCAATATTGCGCATCAATCTACCGGCTTGGTGCCGATTAGGAAAAATCATACTGGAGAAGTTCCTCAATTGGGCAATGGAGAAGATAGCTGGGTTGGATTTATTCCCAAGGCCGAATTGCCCCATATGATCAATCCCGAAAGAGGCTGGATTGGAACGGCCAATCACGATACGCGCCCCGATGATTATCCCTACTATTATTCTAATCACTTTTCTCCCTATTATCGCTACCAACGATTGAAAGAAGTTTTTGCCAAGGATCAGCAGTACGGAGCCAATGACCTTTGGGACTTGATCTTCGACGTTAAGAATATGCAAGCGGTAGAGCTGACCCCCATTTTTATCTCTGCCTTAGAACAAGATGATTCCACCAAAGAGCTTGCAGATATTTTAAAACAGTGGAATCTTCAAGATGGTATTGATGAAGTAGGTGCTTCTGTATACAATTTGTTGTACAATGAACTTTTGTACCTCATGTTGGACGATGAGCTACCCGATGAATTGGAGGATCAATTCTGGGAAAATGTCTATTATTGGAATCAACGAGCAGATCGTATGTTTTTATCGGATCACCATTTTATGGACAATCGTGATACCCCAGAGCGGGAAACACGGACGGATCTCATCCTCAAAGCGGGACAAAGCACCAAGGCCATTTTGACGGAAAGATTAGGTCCTGATCCCCAGCATTGGACTTGGGGGAAATTGCATACAGTTTATTTCTTTAGTCCCATTCGACCCAAAGGCTTGGGGAGTGAATGGCTCGGTGCAGAGTTGCTGCCCAAGGCAGGTTCCAATCAAACCCTCAACCGGGGCGGGGTGATCAAAAATCGATCGCATCAATTTGAAACCAGTTGGTTTAGCTCTTTTCGCATGGTTGCTGATCTGAATGATCAAGAGAAGATCATGGGCGCTCTATCCGGAGGAAGTGCCGCTAGAATTTTTCATCCCTATCATAAATCACAATTGGAAACATGGAAGCAAGGGGAGTGGATTCCCTATTGGATCACCAAAGAAAAAGTGATGGAGCATGCGGATTTTGAATTGACTTTGGAATAATAGACTTTTCGAAGCGTTCAGGCATTTGTTTTGTAATGCACTCCATTGCGGAAGCAATTACCTTAAGCCCATCTGTTGAGCATGGCTTTTTTAAACTCATGATAGACGAGGAAAACAGAACTACTCATGGCCCGCATCTGTAAATTCAAGGCTTTTCCTTCTGAGAGACGAATGACTTGACGAGCATAGAAACCTCCTTCCGCGGCTGTATCAAATGCTTTGATGCCCGATCGAATGACCAGGTTCTCTAATTTGTTGATTTTGTTGTCGAGGAAAGCTGGAATATCTGCGGCATTGGTGATGAAAGGGCGGGCCATTCCGATCAAATCCAGCTCATTGTTTTCCAAAACTTGATTACAAAAATCAAAGGAGCGAAAGCCTCCGGTAATCAGTAAGGGCAGCTTACTAATGGCCCTTACCTTCCGGGAAAACTCCATGAAGTAGGCCTCTCTTTGCTTGGTGCTTTCCTTGACTTTTGCGTATGCTTCATTGACTTCGAAAAAAACGAGTTTTTCGTAAGTTCCTCCCGAAATTTCTAACAAATCAATTTTGCCTTCCAGCATTTGGATGACCTGTAAAGATTCTTCCTCGGTAAATCCTCCTCTTTGGAAATCCGAGGAGTTGAGTTTGACGGAGATGGGAAAATCACTGCCCACTACTTTTCGCGTTTCGTCAATGATGGTCAATAATAGTCGGCTACGATTGGCAATGCTGCCTCCCCAGCGATCGGTGCGTTTATTGGTTTTGGGAGAAAGGAATTGACTCAGCAGATAACCGTGGGCAGAATGAATTTGAATGCCCGTAAACCCCGCTGCTTGACAAATTTTTGCGGTGTTGACAAAATTTTTGATGACCTCCTGAATGTCCTCTTCGGTCATTGGTTTGGGCTTGCCAAAGAGTCCCAGTTGATGCAATTGAACCGCTGAAGGGGCCAAGGGATGGAAGGTCTTGAACTTATTGGTCTGTCTGCCAGCATGAGAAATTTGTACCCAGACCTGATTGTCAGCGGTTTTGGCTGCTGCTGCCCAAGTTGTCATTTTGGGTAAAATGCTATCCTGTCTAGCATAGACATTACCCGCCGATTCCATATGAATTGGATCGATCATCACATTGCCGGTAATGAGTAGTCCTGCCCCCGTTGCTGCCCACATTTTGTAGAGACGAAAATGTCTTTCATTGGGCTCCAGCTGTTTGTTGCTGATCCTTTCGGTAATGGCCGATTTGACCAAGCGGTTTTTGATGGTGGTTCCACAAGGTAAGGTGAAAGGGGTGTTTAGATGATTTTTTTCCATAAGCAAAACAGTCAGTTGATCTGGTGAACCATCAAAATTAGCAAGGTTTTCTTACAAAATCGAACCTCATTCGTAGTAAAGTCTATTCTTTTAACTCCATAATTTCATTTCTGAGAATGGGGGTAATAGGCGTCAACCCCAATCCTACTTTTACTTTTTTCCATGTTCCACTCGGGTTTAATCCTTCGAGTTGAAAAAGTTTTTGGCCGTCTACTGATTTTGGATAAATAACATTGCTGTCAAATTTGATGCTTGCAAAAAGTTTGGGGACTATTTCATGGTTGAGTATTGCTGACAATTGTTTCAAGGTTTCTTGAAGTCCAGCGGCATACGCAGGAAAGTAAATGACTTCATTATCCCTTTTAACTATGATTAAATACCAATCTATCGCAATTGGATCGGCATCAGTTGTCAACTCGCCAATTGCTTTTATTGCTTTGATTTCAACTTTGATTTGCTGATCTTCCCTATAATTGAAAACTAAATATTGCTCTTTAATTTCGAGATGGCCTGCCCATTTTTTTCTTTCCTCCAACTCTTCTTGTGTAGGCTTTCTTTTTGATCGCGCCTTTAATTTTTCTACGTCTTGCTTTGCCCGAAAGGAACTACTTATCACTATAAACAACATAATTCCACCCGTAAAAATCAAGGCAAAACTTGAAGCGTCTTTATCGATGATCTCCATGTTGAAATTGGAAAACAACAGGATGAATCCACTGCCAATAAGCATTAGTGCAAAGAGGATAAAACGGAGGGGCCCATTCATTTTTCTGTATTGTAGCTGTTGATGTGGAAAGGTATTTTTTCCTGATAAAAATAAGAGTTGATTTAAAATTAGTACTTTAGTGCTAATTATCAAAATTATTTAGTAATTTTATACTAATGTAATTTCACGCCAAGCTCAGATAAGTTGACCATACCAAGCAAAAGCATTTAAAACATCGTTTTGCATGAAGTTGAAAGAAAAGATTATTCAGAGAGCAGTAGCCTTGTTTAATGAAAAAGGCATCTCCAACGTGTCGCCCAATCAAATTGCTGCGGCCCTAGACATCAGTACGGGAAATCTGACTTACCATTACAAGACCAAAGCCAATTTGGTGGGAGCGATTTATGAAAGAATGCATCGGGATTCGCAAGACTATTTGAAAGTTGAAGGCTATCTGACCCTAGATGATTTTCGAAAGAGCATGCTCAAGTTTCAGACTTTTCAGGAGAAGTACCGTTTCTTTTTTCACGATATGGTTTACAT
>JBCCSR010000136.1:0-8807 GCA_039199865.1 Bacteroidota bacterium | reverse complement strand
TCTCCCTTTTTAGGGTACAATAAATTAAATCCTTTTCCATTAAAGAAAAAACGTCCATTCAATCGATCATGTTCCAGGAGATGACAGATCGAACGATTTTTAGCCAAGCAAAAAACCATGCTTTTGATTATCTAGATCGAGTTTTTGATCGGCACGTATTTCCCAAGGAATTGGATTTGGAAAAATTAAAATACTTTGAAGAGGAGCTACCAGAACGGTCCACCCCCACCACTGATTTGCTACAAATGCTACACGAAAATGGTTCGCCAAACACGACCGCACAAATCGGAGGGCGCTACTTTGGTTTTGTCAACGGAGGCATTGTTCCGGCAGCTTTAGCCGTCAAGTGGTTGAGTGATTTTTGGGATCAAAATACTGCCATGCAGGTCATCTCTCCCATTTCCGCAAAACTGGAAACGGTGGTGGAACGATGGCTGACTCAGCTGTTCAATTTACCCAGTCAAACGGTTGCAGGATTCGTCAGTGGGACTTCCTCTGCCACGTTCTGTGGCCTCGCCGCAGCCCGCTTTCGACTCTTGAAAAAACAAGGCTGGGATTTGAATGAAAAAGGCTTATTTGGTGCACCAAGATTGCGGATTGTCAGTGGTCGTCAAACCCATTCTACCGTCTTGAAAGCCGTGAGCTTGTTGGGTTTTGGTACCGATCACATCGAATGGGTCGACGTGGACGACCAAGGCAGCATCATTCCAGAAAAAATGCCTGCCTTGGATGAGCGGACCATCGTTTTGTTGCAAGCGGGCAATGTCAACTCTGGCTCTTTTGATCCCTTTGAAAAAATTGGTCGGCAAGCCAATGCTGCTGGTGCCTGGATACACATTGATGGTGCTTTCGGACTTTGGGCTGCTACCGTTCGCCAATTGAATGACCTCACTCGGGGCATTGAATTGGCCCATTCGTGGTCGGTGGATGGCCACAAAACATTAAATACACCTTATGATTCTGGCATTGTCCTCTGTGCAGATCAAGAAGCACTGGTCTCCGCTTTGCATTTATCGGGAGCCTACATCATTCTTGGAGAGGAAAGAGACGGGATGTTCTTCACACCAGAAATGTCAAGACGAGCACGTATCGTTGAGCTTTGGGCCACCCTGAAATTTTTGGGGAAAGAAGGTATTGATGAAATGATTTTGGGGCTCCACCAACGGGCAAAACAATTTGCCCATGAGCTCCGTGCTGCAGGATTTCAAATTCTAAACAAAGTCGTCTTTAACCAAGTCTTGGTCTATTGTGAGAGCGATCAAAAAACCGAACAAATTTTACGAGCCGTCCAAACGCTACGAGTATGCTGGTGTGGAGGTTCTCGTTGGAAAGGAAAAAGTGTCATTCGCATCAGTGTTTGTTCCTGGGCTACACGCCCAGAGGATGTTGCTCTTTCGGTGGCCTCTTTCGCAAAAGCCAGGCAAATGGTAGAACAAGCACTCGTTTAAATCATTCAAGCATTAGCTATGCCAATCCCACAAAACAAGGTTGATCTACAGCAAGCCATTAAAAGTACTTATGCCAAATTAAAATTAGACTTGCAAGACATTGATCCCAAACAAAGTCAATTGCAAGAGCTACCTGGTCATCAAAAAGGGACCATGATGAGTCCAGCCAACCTGGTGGCGTATTTGATTGGTTGGGGGGAATTGGTCCTCAAATGGCATCGACAATATGAAGCTCAGAGCGCGATTGACTTTCCTGAAACGGGCTTTCAATGGAACGAGCTCGGTGCTTTGGCCCAAAAGTTTTATCGGGATCATGACCAAAAGGATTTTCCTAGTTTGCTCCGACATTTAGAGCTCACGGTAGAAAAAATCTTGGCGCTGATCGATCGCTACGATGATGTAGTACTTTACGGCCAGGTCTTTTACAAAAGCTATCCCCTAGGAAGAATGATTCAATTGAATACTTCTTCTCCCTATAAAAATGCGCGAACCAGAATTCGCAAATGGAAAAAAGAAAAACAACAAAAGTGATTCAGCTATCCCTTCCACAAGCACGAGAATTTGTCATCCATCAACAACTTTTATTTCCCTCTTTCAAAGCAGAGCATAAAAAAGCAGTTCTGGCCATTGTCGAGCACCTGGGTTATGTACAAATCGATACCATATCAGTCATTGAACGAGCACATCATCACGTTATCTGGAGTAGATTTCCCAAATATCAAAATACCCAATTACAAGGTTTAGAAGAAAAGGATCGCCTCGTTTTTGAATACTGGGCCCACGCTGCGGCTTATCTGCCAATGAGAGACTTTCGTTTTTCTCTGATCCGCAAAGCACAAATCAAAGCGGGTAAGGGGCATTGGGGCAAACGCAACCCCAAGATGATGAAACGCGTGTTGGAACGATTCAAAACGGATGGAGCACTGATGGCCAGGGATTTTAAAAAAGAACATCCCAAATCAGATTTGCCCTGGGCACAACATCCCGTGAATCAAGCCATCCGTCAGCTGTACATGGAAGGGACCATCATGGTCACTGCACGTCAGGGTTTTCAAAAAATTTACGATCTAACGGAACATGTTTTACCCCCTAAGGTCGATGTCAGTTTTCCCGATCGAAGCGCCTATTTGTTGTATTTAATTGATCGTGACCTCAGGGCAAATGGATTGATGAAAGCCTCTGAATTTGGTCATCTGATTACCAATATTCGATCAGAGGTAGTAAGCCTCTTGCAAAAATTAGTAGCAGCGGGAAATTGCATAAAAGTAAAGATCCAAGGCTTGGAAGAGACCTATTACGCACACAAAAGGGACTTGACTATTTTTCTAAATCAGAGCCCGCCGGCGAAACATTTTTTTATCCTCTCCCCTTTTGACAATTTCCTCATTCAGCGCAAACGCATACAAACGCTTTTCAATTTTGATTATACCCTGGAATGTTATGTGACGGCGGCCAAACGTAAAATCGGTTACTTCAGTCTCCCGATGCTGTGGGGGTCACAATTTATTGGACAGATCGATCTCAAGGCAGATCGAAAAACGAAAACCCTTTGGATTAAAAATTTGGTGCTAGAAGAACGAGTAAAAGACAGCGCCGCACTTCGTGAGGTCTTCAAGAAAAGCATCAATCAGTTCGCACAATTCAACAAAATGGAGCGTATCGAAGTAGATTCAACGAAGACAAATTCCTTACCCCGCTTTCTCCGTTTGCCTTAAGTCTTCACCTCTTTTTCTTTCAGCATCCGCTGTTTTTCCATGGTCAATTTTCTCTGGTATCGCCCCTGAACAATATCGATTAATACCATAATGATTAGAATGAAATAGAAGGTGGCCTTGCTCATTGGCGTAATGGGTTCACCAAACAATTTTAGATGGGCAAGATGGCCGCCTTCCGACAGCAACATGATACCAACCAAGAATAAAATAAATAAACCCAGGACCTCGTACATCCGATTTTTAGCCAAAAAGTCAGAAACACGATCTGCCAGCCAAATCATCAATAAGCCCCCAGTCACAATAGCTGTGGCCATCACCCAGAAAACATCGGTGAGCGCCATTGCACTCAAAATGGAATCGAAAGAGAAAACCAAATTCATTAAAATGATCATAAAAATAACACTACCAACTGACTTGACCTTGCGCTCCTGCTGGTGTTCGTGCTCCTCCAGGGAAATCATATGCCAAATCTCCTTCATCGCCGTGTAAATAATAAAGGCGCCTCCTAACAACACAATGATGCTGTGAATATTGAACTCCCCTTCAATTACCTTGTCCATGTGGAGGCCAAATACTGGATTTTTAAAAGAGTCAATAACCGATAGCAAGATAAATAATAGTGCAATTCTCAAGATAATGGCCAAGCCGATCCCCACCTTACGAACAAAAGCCTGTTTGTCTTCAGGTGCATTCCTTGACTCCAAGGAGATGTACAACAAATTGTCAAAGCCCAAGACAATTTGGAGCATCACCAGCATAAGTAAAGTAAAAATATTATCGATGGTAAAGGTTTCCATGGCATAGTTGTTTCAAAATCACTGAATAAGTATCCCTTTTTTATTGGACTTTATTACGAATGATATTGTAGGTAAGAAAATGGATCATTTGTCCCGACTCTGCTTCACCCGTTCCCCTTAATAGCCTCCGGCTATTAGGCTGCACGTGTTCATTGATTCGCAACAAAGCATCTCATTTTATTCCTTTACAAAACGATTCGTCATAAAGCCCATTAGGGCCGGACAAATTTAGGAATTTTTTTAGCATCCATCAAAAATAGCAGCTTTCCAAAGCAACGACTACAAAAATCCCTTGCTCAGCAGCTCCTTTCCAATTTATTTTTTAGCACTTTTCAAGTCAACACTAGGTTCTTTTTACCGCCCCAGGCAGGTTTTAATCCTCCATATTGACCGTCCCATTTTTTTTTGGATATTTATTGTATTAACTTGGTCCTAGCTTATTTTTGAATTTTGGCAAAGTGAAGTCAGAACGACCGAGCACTGCATTTTTTTTGCAGCAATATTGTTAATTTTCAAATCGTTACAAAACGATCAAGCAAATACTACACTACGAGAAACCGTCCTACACTTATGGTATTTGACCAAACTTTCGAAGAAGTCAAGGCATTCTTCTACTTCAATGATTTCGCTGGAGCGATCAGTTGGTTGGAAAAAAAGTCAGCACAAGCCATCGACCAATCCGATAGGTACCGCTATTTTGCCTACCAAAATAAAATTGGAGAATTTCTTTTTCTCCAAGGCAAGTACAAGTCTGCCTATCTCAAATCCGTCCATCTATTACGAGAATTGGACAACTTTGCCGATCCAAAGCTCGCTTTTCTCAGAAAGCAGATTTACCAGATTCACGCCACCGCTCACTATTATCTGGGCAAATACGATGATTGTATCGAGTGGACCAAAAGGTCCTTACAAAATATTTGTGCCCGAAACCCAAAACTCGAAAAATGCTTTATTGCCAATGCCCAAATCCTAATTGGAAAGGTTCATCTCAAAAAGGGTGACCTGTTTGAGGCTAGAAAACTATTTTACCAAGCGTTGAAACTGTATCAGGAAATTT
Organism: Bacteroidota bacterium; assembly: GCA_039199865.1. Taxonomy (GTDB): domain Bacteria; phylum Bacteroidota; class Bacteroidia; order Chitinophagales; family Saprospiraceae; genus JALZUU01. The sequence continues at coordinate 3,790 of JBCCSR010000136.1, read as the reverse complement.
TTGGCGCCAAACACTTTTCCATCGGCAGGGCCTTTACTTTTATTGGATTGGTCAATTTACATTTCAAAAAGGTACAAATCGCAGAGCGCTATATTCAGAAAGCATTGTCTACTTTTAAAAATAGCGATCTGTCTGCCAAACATGTCTTTGTTGGTCTTTCTTGTATTCACATGGCCCGTTGTAATCATTGGAAAGCCATCCACCGAGAGGAAAATCAAGCGAATTTTTTGCGGGAAGCACAGACCTATTACACACGTGCTGCAAGGATATTTACATCATTGTCTCATTCCGACGGTTACTATGCGGCGGTCCATCGAGGACTCGGCAATTTATTTCAGACTCACCGAGATTGGGAAACCAGCCTGAATTACTATCAGAAAGAATTTGTTTGTCGTTTTAACACCCTTGAAAAAGATAGCCATCCCAACATTGGCAAACTGTACAATCAAATCAGTCAGATTTACTACATCACAGAACAGTACGAGGAGGCCACAAAAAATGCGCATTTGGCCATCTATGCCAATGTCGATGGTTTTAAGGCTTCCAATGATGTTTTTACCAATCCTAAGGTTAGTTTTGCATCAGTCGACTCCCCTCACGAGCTCGTCAAATCATTTGCCAACAAGGCTAAAGCGCTGAAGGCCTGGTACGAAGTAAGTGGCGAACTCCAATACCTTCAACTGGCCCTTGAGTGTTTGACTAAAGTGGTTAAGCTAATTTTTCGCCTCGGACAATCCTATTTTAATACGGGGTCAAAACTCATTCTCACCGAAGAAGTGAGGCCCATTCAAGAATTAGCACTTGAATGTTTTTGCCTTTATGAGGAGGCAACGCAGGGTACTTCCAACCAAGCGTTAAACAACGAGATTTTCAAAGTCGTCCAAAAAAGTAAAGCAACCTTACTCCTTGAATCCATCATCCGAAGAAATGCAGATGTGGCCTATCCCAAAACGGAAGTGTTTGGTAAAGACCAGCCGCTCCTCCCAGGAGAAGATACTTGGCAATTTGAAGACATTGATGAACGCATCTTAGGAGGACAAGAGTTCGAACACTTGCTCTTTTTATTTGACAATGACTATCCACTGGTCCGTAACGAATCTATTCCCAAACTGCTCAAATACATCAGCGAAGAAATCAGTATCGAACAACTACAAAGGGAAATGAAGGTGGCCAATACCGCAGTCATCTCTTATTTTGTGGGCACACATCACGTCTATGGAATCATCGTGACCAATAAAGATTTTAGAATTGAAAAGCTCAGTACAGCTGATGACTTTTCGATGCAAGAACTCAGTAAAAAGGTGGTTGAGTTCAAAAATATCCTCAACTCAGATATCAATAGCTTTTACGATTTAAAATCCAGAAAATACGAGCACGGGATCGACGAAATACAAAGAGATAGTCAGACCCAAAACAGTACCTTGGCCTTAGCTCTCCATCCCGATGGAATTAGACAAGCAACGGGACCAAGATCATCCCGAGAAGGAACAACCAATGATCGATCAGACTTAGAGTTTGACCTCAAGCAGATGTTCAATTATATTCATACTGCCCATTATCTCTACCGACAATTGATTGCGCCACTACAACTCAATGCCGCAACCAAAAGAGTGTACATCATCCCGGATGGAAATCTTTCCTTTATCCCTTTTGAAGCTCTTCTGGTCAGTACCCGTTACAAGGGCAATTACGCTGATCTAGACTATGTGATCCATCGGTACAACATCAGTTACTTCTTTTCCATTGCCACCTTATTTTACATCCATCGAGGCAATAGCAGTAAGGTCCATCTATCTAACCTAAGCTATCTCGGGGTGGCCGCCAACATGATTCGCCAAAACTACTTGGAACATTCCAGAAACTTCTTTTTTGATGATGAAATCAAAAAGGTTCATCACCTCTTTAGGCGAACAGGAAAGGCCTACTACCGAGAGGAGGTCAATAAAGCACCCATTTTACTGGATTTTGAGCAGTACAAAATCCTACATATCGCCTGCCACGGTTCGGATACCGCCAGCCTAACCATTATTGAAAATGGGAAATTAAATCAAGCGTCAGATATGATTACGCCCAAAGATATTCAAGAGTTGGAGATCAAGGCAGAACTAATCATCCTCAGTGCTTGCCACAGCGGCGTGGGTCCTCTAGCTCACGGTGAAGGAGTGATTGCGCTCAATCGATCCTTTATACACGCGGGCGGAAAAAACATTGTATATACACTATTTGGAGTACCTGCCAATTCTTCTTACCAACTCATTGAGAAGTTTGCCCAGAAAATTATTCAGGGAGTCCCCTACTCAGAAGCACTCTGGCGAACCAGGAGATCCTTTCTTTTGGAGAAGAAAAAGTATACGCCTAAATGCTGGTCGGGCTATGTATTTATGGGCAGCCACGAATCTAGAATCATTTTAGCTAAAAATGAGGCCATTGAGGACAAAAAAAATTGGACAAAAAACTAATTCTTGCCCAATACTTCTTTTTTAATGTAAAATGCTCGATAAACTCTTGTTGTTTCGATCCGGTCGGTACAGGTCACTTCCAGATAATAAATCCCGGGGAGCAATAGGGCCTCCCCCACTTCGATAGTGACGGTATCATCTGTTTGCTCCGGCTGACCTTCATAAACAATGGTTCTTTTATTGTCTCTGATCGTGTAGCGAAAAGTCGCTTCTTCTGATGGTGAATTGATCTTGAAATAAATCTGATCCTGATAATTTTTGTAGTTGTAGATCTGAGTCAACAATTCCGAGTTTTCGGAAGTCTTCCGTAAGACGTCAATTAGTGGCTCTTGATTATCATCGACTGCGAATCGTTCACTAATTTCCGTTTGCATATCAAACAAGCGTTCAACGCCCTTGGCGTGAAATTTCCCACCGCGCCTAGTTTTCAAATTGGCATCATTCAAATGATGAGCAATCTGGTTGAAGTTCATTTCTTGTTCCCGCAAGTCTGCGATCTTTAAACGAGCAATGGTATTGGCCTCATTGGTGTAAGCCAAATCTTTTCTTCGATAAGTTGCCTTGTCGATATTTCTTTGCGAGGATATTGTTGGATTACCAATAGTTCCACCTCCTTGCCGTCGTGCTTTCAGACCTTCAGCAATCTTTTTTCCTTTGATTGTGGATTGATAATTCAACAATTGGCGCAGTAAGTCGATGTTGTACATGGTTAGATTCGGAAAATCTAAAACCCGAAATGGGACCTTGCTTTTGTTCAACACCTCGATACTAGGGATGTTTCTTTCTAAAGCCTCAAAAGAATCGATCAACAAGATGGCATCGTCCTTCTCTTGTACTTTAACAATGGCTTCTTTCATATCAGCCACAAGCGCCTTTTTCTGATCTTCCATCTTTTGCGCTTGTTCAATGCTATCCTGATACTTTTGACAGTAAAATGATTCAATCGAATCTAAATGGATATTTAAGTTTTCGATTTCCTGTTCGGAAACCGTAGAACTGTCCTCTTTTTTTCTGGTAACTACGAGTAATACATTCATTGTGCTCTTGATTTTTGGATGTAACAATAGACACTAAGGCTTTCGATACACCAATCGAAAAGGTCTTTATGCACTTCTAATTATAACCTCTTCCATCAAGATCGATAGCTCCGCTATATTATTGACCTAAACTTAGATATATAGGGAGTTGCTTGCCGGGTAAGACAAACAAATTACTTATCTATCTCAATTTACTAAAAGTCCTTGTCAATTCCAAACTTTTACCCAGCGAAATTCATTTGAATAGTAAATGTTGACATTTATTGGTAATAGTTTGGAATTGACAAGGACTTT
>JBCCSR010000135.1:0-8908 GCA_039199865.1 Bacteroidota bacterium | reverse complement strand
TGGGCGGCAACGGCAGCCGCAGAGATGGAGCGGCCATCATATACTGGCGGACTCAAAGATACCGTCTTGGTGAGTGGGTTGTAATGATCGGTCAGATAACCTTGTCCACGAACAATGCGGACATCGCCGATATTGTAGTGCCGGAGCATTTCTGCTGCCGCTTCTTGTCCACTCATGCCACTGCGCAAACCCACTCGACTGTATTTTTCAAAAGTGCTTTTTAGGCGATTGCTCACAAACATCCCAATCATTGTGAGTACTCCGGCTAAAGCATAATAAATCATATAATCTCCATTCATGGTGCGTATGTTTAATTCAAAAAATTGATTCCCCCATTTTGGTGGATTGGCCCTTAAATGGTCGATTCAAGGGGCCAATCCACTTTTATGACTTGACTTGGCCCAAAGCGTCACCACAAAACTTTGACGAGAGGGCCATAGTTGTTGCGTTCTCTGCTAGGCAATTCGGTCAAATCCGGTATACTTCTGCAAAACCTCTGGGATTGAAATGCCATCGGAGCTTTGATTGTTTTCGAGAACAGAAGCAACGATTCTGGCCAGTGCCAAAGCGCTTCCATTGAGCGTATGCGCCAAATTGGTCTTCCGGTCGCTATCGCGGAAACGCAATTTTAGTCGATTGCTCTGGAAGGTTTCAAAGTTAGATACAGAGCTGACTTCTAGCCAACGCTTTTGTGCAGCAGAATAAACTTCAAAATCGAAAGTTAAAGCGGAAGTGAAACCGAGGTCTCCACCACAGAGTCGGAGGATGCGATAAGGCAATTCTAGCTTTTGCAATAAAGATTCAACGTGGCCTTTCATTTCTTCTAAGGTCGCGTAGGAATGGTCGGGATGCTGGATTTGTACAATTTCGATTTTGTCAAACTGATGCACTCGGTTAAGGCCTCGAACTTCTTTTCCATATGCCCCAGCTTCCCGTCGAAAACAAGGCGTATAACCTGTTAATTTAATGGGAAAGTCTTTTTCCTCTAAGATGATGTTCCGATAAATATTGGTGATGGGGACTTCTGCAGTTGGGATCAAGTAAAGATCATCTTTTTCCACATAGTACATCTGTCCCTCCTTGTCGGGTAATTGTCCGGTTCCTCTGGCTGTATCTTCGTTGACCAAGAGAGGGGGGATGATTTCTTCGTAACCCGCAGCAAATGCTTCATCCAAAAAGAAATTGATCAATGCTCTTTGTAATTTGGCCCCCTTTCCGCGATAGAGTGGAAAGCCGGAGCCCGTAATTTTAGCACCCAACTCAAAATCAATGAGATTGTACTTTTTAGCCAAATCCCAATGCGGTAATGCTTGTTCTCCTAGATCAGGTAGTGGGGCCGCCCAATCTTTTTCCACTTCATTGTCCTCATCGCTATTTCCAGCAGGAACACTTTGGTGGGGAATATTGGGAATGGTTAACAATTGAGTTTCGAGTTCCTTTTTAACATGGTTCATCTGTTCTTGCAATTCACCTATTTTTATCTTGGCCTCCGCTACTTGCAATTTGATTTGATCGGCCTCCGCTCTCTTTCCCTCTTTATACAGCTGACCAATGGTCTTGGACAAGGTATTATTGGAAGCTAAGAGTTGATCTAATTGTTGCTGCGTCTGTTTGCGACGATCATCTAAGTTGATGACCGTCTCAATCATTTCTTTGATTTGTTCGCTACTCAGATTACGCACTGTTAAGCGATTCATCAGCTGTTCGTGATGGTCTCTGATAAAATGAAGTGTTAACATAAAAAAGGTTCGTTAAGGATCAATGTGAAAGTCAAGTCCAAAATTTTGTGTGGGATATTTCAGTTTTTGCTAAAATAAAAGACTTCTTTTTCTAAAGAAGACAAAATTCGAAGGTGGATTTGATTTTTTAAACATGGCCCGATTATAATAAAATTGGTATAAAATGTGTTGTAAATATGAAAAATGGCCGGATTTCTGGCCAGTGTAGAGAACTCTGTGGAAAAAATTCTGTTCTTTTTTGCAAAGATACTATTTGAAATTAAAAAATAAATGTATTTTTGCGAAGCGAAAGGTTAAGCACGCCTAACTAATCATTCCTTATTTAAGGTTGCATTTTCAGACGAATTTCCCTCGTATATTCCCACATTTAGCTTATTAAGATTTATTTCTAGGATATATACACATCAGACTTTGGCGAATTTTCCTTCTATTTAGGTATTAACATTGATCTCCACGCTCTTAATTCCACAACTGCCAATTTTTTTGACTGCACAGTAGAGCGAGCTTCAGTGTTCTGATTTATAATCATAACTTATATACTAAAACTATATTTTGAATTGGTATTTCTTTCCCGCTGAAATAACATTAATAAAAGAGAGACTTAAAATAACACAATAGCAAACTATGTATGATATACTCCAGTTGAACGACATGCTCGTACCTGAGCTTAGAGCTTTAGCAGAAAAATTAGGTTTAAAAGGCTACAAAAAATTAAATAAGCAAGGATTGATTTACGAGATACTCGATGCGCAAGCCATGTCAAAAGATGAAGAAAATGGCGAAGCGGAGGAGAGTAATGTTAAAAGTAAAAAAGGAGCAAGCAAGAAAAAAGAAGAAAAGGAAGCCGCTCCCGAAAGACGTAGAAGAAGTCGTAAAAAAGTTTCGGTTCAATCAAATAGTTTTGATAATCGACGGTCAAATGAATCTACCCCCGAGCCTGAACCCGAACCTGAGGTAGAGCCCGAAACAGAGCCAACAAACGAACCACCAGTAAAGAATAATGAAGAGGCGGTAGAGGAGAAACCAGAAGAAACGCCAGAGGAAAAAGTAGCAGAAAAAACAGTAGAAAAAGCGGAGGTTGTCGAAAAAACAGAGGAAGCACCTGCCACCAATCATCGAGGAAGTCGTAGACGAGAGGACGATAGAAATTACGGTCGCCATGATCGTTCCGGACGAGACGACAATCGAAATGACGCTGCTAACAATGAAAATCGGTTCAATATTGAGCTGGATGGAATCATCGAAGGCGAAGGGGTTTTAGAGATGATGCCCGATGGATATGGTTTTCTCCGTTCATCCGATTACAATTATCTAACCTCACCAGATGACATATATGTGTCTCCTTCTCAAATCAAACTTTTTGGACTCAGAACCGGTGACACGGTTCGTGGTGCAATCCGCCCACCCAAAGAAGGAGAAAAATACTTTGCCTTGCTTCGCGTCTCTCGGATCAATGGTTTAGAGCCCCAAAATATTCGTGACCGGGTGCCTTTCGATTATCTGACCCCATTGTTTCCTACGGAAAAATTTAGACTGACGCATTCTCCTTCTGGAAAAGATTACGGAGCGAGAATGATTGATCTCTTTACGCCAATTGGAAAAGGACAAAGGGGCTTGATTGTAGCACAACCCAAAACGGGTAAAACCTTCTTGCTCAAAGACGTAGCCAATAGTATCGCTAAAAACCATCCAGATTGTTATCTGATTGTGCTCCTCATTGATGAGCGCCCAGAGGAGGTAACAGATATGAAACGAAGTGTAAATGCCGAAGTCGTAGCCTCTACTTTCGACGAACCTGCCGATAATCACGTTCGGGTAGCAGGCATCGTTTTGGAAAAGGCAAAAAGATTGGTCGAATGCAATCACGATGTTGTAATCCTGTTGGATTCTATCACACGTTTGGCACGAGCCTACAACACCGTTGCTCCAGCTAGTGGAAAAGTACTTTCTGGTGGTGTCGAAGCCAACGCACTACACAAGCCCAAGAAATTCTTTGGTGCGGCTCGTAATATTGAAAATGGTGGTTCATTAACTATCCTAGCTACTGCCTTGATCGATACTGGATCTAAAATGGATGGCGTTATCTTCGAAGAATTCAAAGGTACGGGTAATATGGAGTTACAACTGGATCGCTCTTTGGCCCACAAACGACTCTATCCTGCGATTGACCTGACCAAGTCAAGTACGCGTCGTGAAGATCTACTGTTAGACAAAGATACTCTACAACGGATGTTCATTCTCCGGAAGCATTTGGCTGATATGAAACCAGATGAAGCTATGGAGTTCTTGCGTAAGCACATGTTGCACACTACAAGCAACGAAGAGTTTCTTAGCTCAATGAACGGTTAGGCGAGTGCTCCGTTGAGTATTTGCCTGTTCCATAACTTGGCATCACAGGGGAATAAAAATAGTTGATTCAAATATTGTCTATTCAAAATTTTCCCTGTACCTTTGTCGAGCTTTTTCAAAAGGGTCGGTATTGATCCATAAATCTCTGATATGAAACGAACATTTCAACCATCGAAAAGAAAGCGAGCCAACAAACACGGCTTTCGAACAAGAATGAGCAGTAAGAATGGACGTAAAACCTTGGCCAGACGTAGGGCAAAAGGTCGTCTTAAATTGACGGTTTCTGACGAAAAGACATTGAAATAATTTACCAGGATAATAATTTGTATTGTTCTGGAAGCTCCCTGGCGGTATTTCTGCTGCTGGGCTCATCTTCTTTCCAATTGTTCTTCTTTTTAATCACGCACTTCGTATGCCTTCCTTTACGTTCAAAAAAGAAGAACGGCTCAAAAGTCGAAAAATAATTGGCCAAATTTTCAAGAAAGGAATGGCCATTAATGCTCACCCACTGCGTTTAGTCTGGACCAAGACTGCTCTGCCCCATCCACAAGTTCCACTGCAATTTGCCTTAACGGTGCCTAAACGTCGTTTTCCTAAGGCCAGCCAACGCAATCGTATCCGTCGACAAATGCGTGAGGTCTATCGTTTGTACAAACCCAATGTTTATGAAGTTTTAGGGGGGCAAAAAGAACAATTTGCTTGGATGCTCATTTATATCGGTAAAGAAGCTGTGGATTATGCCGCTATTGAAAAGGCTTTACAAAAAATTACCAAACGGTTTAGCCAACAGCTTTCATAAAATGGCGAGTTGACCTATATTTTCCCTTCAAATAATAAAAGCACCTCCATGATGTTCCATACCAATCCTCTGATGACAATGGCCAATTGGCCAAAAACACTACCACTAACGATTGGTCGTTCACTACTTTTATTGTTGTTGTGCGGCATTTGCCTGAACTCCGCCCGGGGGCAAAAAGTATTACAAATGGAGAAGTATGGGAAGGCAAAAACCAAAAAGTATTTTATTGGAGATGTACTGACCTATCAACTAGAGGGAGACGATCTTTGGTATACGGAAGTCATCCAGGATATTTTGGTGGAGGAAGAGAGTCTGCTATTTCCATCTCGTTTGATTCCCATTGATCAGATTCGAAAAATCAAATCTTTTAAAAATCGACGATGGTCCAGAGCATTGGGGACTAGCCTATTTTTGTTTAGCGGAGGATTCATGGGCTTGTCTTTGATTGCTGCGGCAACGACCTCTTTTACGCTCGGAACCAACTTCTGGTTGTTTCCGGCCATTGCTGTTCCACTGGGATTTTTAGTTCGCTGGATTTTTAAATCTAAGACTTATAAACTGGGCAAAAAACGCAAGCTGAGAGTCCTCGATCTCAACGTCATTCCCCACCAAAACCCCTAGTCTTACCCCCTGAATTATTATTTTACAAAGGTCCGATAACCATCAAATTTTTATATCTTTGAGTATGAGCAATTTTATTGTATCTGCGCGTAAGTATCGGCCAGCTCGTTTTGATGAAGTCGTAGGGCAAGGACATGTTTCCGGGACTCTGAAGAATGCCTTGCAAAACAATCACTTGGCCCATGCTTTTCTTTTTTGTGGACCTCGTGGGGTAGGGAAGACGACTTGTGCGAGAATTCTAGCAAAGGTACTCAATTGCGAAAACCTGACTTCTGATCATGAAGCTTGTAATGAATGTCCCTCTTGCTCGGCTTTCAATGATAATGCTTCCTTCAATATCACAGAGTTAGATGCAGCTTCGAACAATAGCGTGGAGCACATTCGGGCCTTGATCGAACAGGTCCGGTTCCAGCCCCAGCAAGGTAAGTACAAAGTGTTCATCATCGATGAGGTGCACATGCTCTCTCAACAAGCATTTAATGCCTTTCTAAAAACTTTGGAAGAACCTCCTTCCTATGCCATTTTTATTTTGGCAACGACCGAGAAGCACAAGATCATTCCGACCATTCTTTCGCGCTGTCAGATTTTCGATTTTCGCCGCATTCAGGTGCCTGATATGGTCGAACATCTGCAGGATATTTGCCAACAGGAAAGCATTCAGGCCGATCGAGATGCCCTACACATTGTTGCTCAAAAAGCCGATGGTGCCTTGCGAGATGCACTGTCTATCTTTGACCGAATTGTTAGTTTTTCCGGAAAGGAAATCAAATATGAAGATGTCATCGAAAACCTCAACGTCCTGGATTACGATTATTTCTTTAAACTCGTAGAGGCGATGTTGGTGGAGGATTTGGCGACAGTGATGCTGACTTTCGATGATATCCTCCGTAAGGGGTTTGAGCCTGCCATCTTTATCAATGGTTTGGCCGAGCATCTACGCAATGTACTGGTTTGTAAGGACACCCAAACACTGCAATTGCTCGAGGTAAGTGAGGGCCTAAAAGATCGTTATCAGCAGCAAGCCAATTTGTCGCCCTCCTCTTATCTGTTGACTGCTTTGAATATTGCGAATGATTGTGATGTCAATTATCGGATGGCCCGCAACAAACGCTTGCACGTTGAAATGGCACTCGTAAAAATGACTTATATCATGCGAGCGGTCAAATTGCAGGCCAACCCAGGAGCGATGGCAGCTGCGCCAGAAAAAAAAAAGTCCGAGTCGGCTAGTCTAAATGTTCCAGAAGGGAAAACACCTGAAGTCCCGATACCAAGCCAACCGGTCACGCCTGAGTCTCCTTCTTCTGCCGTTCCCAAGCCCGAGTCTGAGCTATCCGTTCCTAAAATTTCAGCTCAACTCAAAGTTGGGAAAGAGCTCAAGGTAGACTCAGAACACAACGCTCCCCGCATTCTTTCGCTAGACAAGCTGGAAGAGGAAATCGATCATTCTGAGCAAAATCAAGCGGATCAAATTTCAAAGTTGACTTCAGAAAACCTCAATAGAGCATGGAACGATTACGTAGCACAAGTGCAGTCACCATCCGTACGGAATACTTTACGAAACGCTGAGTTGCGCATTGAAAACAAAGAAGTCATTGCTTCGGTAGGCTCTCAAATGGCCAAAGGTTTGATCCAAGATGAGACCGAACTTATGCCTTTTGTACGTCAACAATTGAATGATAAAGGACTTTCTCTAAGAGTGGATATCGATGCCAAAAAAGCACCCAAAGATTTGGCGTCAAAGCCCAAGCGTTTAATTGGCAATCGAGAAAAATTTGAAAAAATGAAATCGATCAATCCACTTGTTGATGAATTGAGGAAACGATTCGACTTATTGCCCGATAATGATTAGACTCTATTCAAAATCAAGAGGTTATCTACCAAAAAAGAATGTTGTCTTCAAGACAAATTTAACAAGTCGATGATTTGAGTTTTGAACAATAGCCGTATTTTCCCGTTTAGTTCTAAATTTCAGTGTCTCGATCCATGTTGTTTTTTGTTCAGAAATTAACTCAACTATCCTCCCCTAATCCACGGAGAGACTGAATAAATGGAGACCTACAACATTGATTTAGACAATAAAGTTGCTTTGACAAATCGTATCTCATTGATCAATCGAGTAGGACCGCCAATGCTTCCCACGGTCGCCCCTGCTTATCCTATTTTGTTGATCACTGAATTTGTTAAAGGAGGGTATTTTTCAATACAAAGCAAATTAAACCATTTATGAGCGATCAATCATTTTGGTATCTCGAAAATATCGATGTAACTGGTATTTTTTGTCCTAAAAAATTAGGACATGCACCGGATACTCATGCCCACAAGACCTTCAAAAAAGGAGAGTACATTTACCTGCAAGAAGATCATTCTGATCGAATTTATTTCTTAACGGATGGGAGAGTCAAGATTGGATCTTATGCGGATTCTGGCAAAGAGATTACGAAAGCTATTTTGTCTAAGGGAGAAGTCTTTGGGGAGTTGTCATTGATTGGAGAAGAGAAACGTCGGGATTTCGCCATTGCCATGGAAAAGACGACCTGTTGTGTCGTGACCAGCAAGGAAATGAAGTCGCTGATGCGAGACCACAATGGATTGAGTTTGTTTTTGATGCGGATCATGGGTTCTCGTGTTTTGGATATGGAAAAACGTTTGGAGTCCCTAGTGTTCAAGGATTCCAGAACGCGAATCATTGAATTTCTCAAAGGGTTGGCCGATAAAAAAGGACAAAGGGTTGGCTATGAGATGTTGGTGCGCAAATTCCTAACCCATCAAGAAATTGCCAACCTAACTGCCACTTCCAGGCAAACGGTAACGACCGTCTTGAACGAATTGCGCAATCGAAACATCATCACCTTCAATCGACGTCGCTTGCTGATCAGAGATATGGAACAATTGGAAGCCGCCATCCATTCGATGGAATAATTTGAGTATTTTTACGGGCAAAAAAAGTGTACAAACAATTCCTCAAACCACTGGCCTTCAAACTGGCTCCCGAAAATGCCCATCATCTTACTTTAAAAGGATTAAAATTGGTTTTGGCCATTCCTTTTCTAGCCCAACTATTCCGCTGGTATCACCGAATAGAAGACAAGCGTTTGGAACGCAACGTATTTGGCCTGCGATTCAAAAATCCAGTTGGGTTGGCCGCCGGTTTCGATAAAGACGGCCAACACTTCCGTTCGATGTCTTCTCTGGGCTTTGGATTTATTGAAGTGGGAACGGTAACACCGAGAGGACAAGCAGGAAACCCTCAACCTCGCTTATTTCGACTCGCCCAAGACGATGCTTTGATCAATCGGCTGGGATTCAACAATGAAGGCGTAAGTGCATTGGTGGAACGCTTGAAAAAAGGCAAACCCGAAGGCCTAATCTTGGGGGGGAATATTGGAAAAAATAAAGACAC
>JBCCSR010000134.1:0-8943 GCA_039199865.1 Bacteroidota bacterium | reverse complement strand
CCCAGATCCCGAGGTTCGCATTCGTTACACAATGGATGCTTCCATCCCCGATGAGGCTGCTACCCTCTATGACGGTGCATTGGAAATAGAATCCAAGGGGAGCCTACGCGCTGTAGCCTTTAAAGATGGACATCATCCGAGTGAGGCCGCTAGCCGTTCCTACCTCTTTGATTCTATTTCCAATGCACCGTCATAGAGGGTAGCAGCCTCATCGGGGATGGAAGCATCCATTGTGTAACGAATGCGAACCTCGGGATCTGGGTGGCTGATGCTAATTTGTTGAGCACCATTGTAAATCCCATTGTCCAAAGAAATGTCGGGCGGTGCCAGATACAAGCCCGCTCCATCATTGCTGGCCTGTGGCGTGATTTCACCAAATAAAGCCCAGCTCGCACCACCGTCTTTTGCCCGTCCAATGCTCGCCTTGAAGGGAACTTCAGGATAGCTCGTCGAGTCGATAATGACGATTTGATTGTTGATGACTTGTGATAAGACCAAAGTTTCTCCCTCGGAGCTGAGTTTGAAATCGGCATGTAAGCCCCCTTTGTATCCCTCTTCATCAGCCCAGATGACCAAATGTCCTTTAGCAGGAATAATCGTCGATTCACTAATTTGCCATTGCAATAAATCGTTGGGATCATCACTTAAAAACAAGCCTCCAACGTTGACGGGAAAGTCATTTTCGTTGTACAACTCTAGCCAGTCCTCAAAGTCTTCTGTTTCATCCGCAAAGGAAGTGCCATTGGGGGCGATTTCATTGATAAAAATTTGTTCAATGGCTTGACCAGGAACGGGCAGTTCGATTTCCATGCTTAGTACCACGGGAAAGCCACTTTCGAAATTGTGGATGGAGCGTAGACCTTCACCAGAAATAAAAAAGGCGATGTCATTGCCGCGTTGCCAACCGGGACGGTCGGTAATCTCTTGGAGGATATTTTTAAGTTCTGGTGTTTGTTGTTTGTCGGAAGCCATATCGCGAATCAGCCATTCTACCGGTGCCCATTCAACTTGAGCAGTCGTACGGTTGCGGTTGCTAAAATTGTTGCCACTAGCTTGGAAGTTTTCTGCATCGTCGGCATCCTGTCCAACAATAAGCAATTGGCAAGGACCCAGGCCTTCTTCTTCGTCCTTAGTCGTAAATTGAAGCTGTGCTTCGATGATGATTGCCCCCTGCGGAATACCCAGATCGGTAAAGCGCAAACCAACGATTTGATTGGACCAACTGTCTACCATGTCCATCCCAAAGCCTTCCAGGTTCACCGAACCTCCCCCGGAACCGTATTGGACCCCATCGTCTAAGGCATTGGCTACAGGCTTAGAAATCCTAACCCTAAATTTTTGGGGTAGGCTGACCGCTACGTTCGATGTACCAGGAGTAGCAACTGGAAAAAATTGAAAGTCATTGCCTCCATCTATTACTCGGCCAAAGGAAACATCTTCATTTTGTTCGCCAAAGACAATTTGGTCAACCACGTTAAGGCCATCGGCTCGGGTGAGGACGATGGCTTCGCCACTAGCGCCTAATTTTAGATCGACATGCAAGGGACCTTGTTCCGGGTCTTTATCTGCCCACAACAGCAAAAAACCTTTGGGAGGAATGGTGGTCTTAGTGGGTTCGGTTATAGGGATTTGCCACTGAGTAAGGGCAGTTAAATCGTCGCTAATGTAGTAGCCACCAAGATCAATGGCCGTTTCCCCAGCATTGTAAATTTCAATCCAATCATCAAATTCTCCGAATTCATCTGGCAGTACCGATTGGTTGCTGGCCATAAATTCGTTGATGAACAATTGGGCAGTCGTTTTTTGAAAACAAAGTAGGAAGAGGAAAAATGGTAGTAGGCGATAGGCAGTAGGCTTCATCGATAAAGTCATTAGGGAGTAGGAAATAAAAGGGCACTAAGAGGCCAATTCTTTTAAAAGTCAATGTTGTTTGTAAAGTATTCTAAGAGGCTTTGATCGGATTAGCTTTGGGAACTGTGATGGTCATCTGGTGTTTGGAATGTCTAAAGTACAAAATCTGCTTTAAATTGTATGCTTTCGAGTGGAGAATCCTTCATGGGATGGAGCATCCTTGATTAGAAGGCAAGCCCGTGAAACCCCAAATTTTGAAAAAGGGATCCTCTGACTTGGGTATTGATGCATTTGTTTGGTTAAAAAGAAACCCCTTGTCCTTGGAGAACAAGAGGTTTCAATAAATGATTGACCCTATTTCAGAGATGGAAAAGGATCAATTACTGATTACGAGGTATTTTTAATAGTTATAATCTGAAAAGAGCAAATCAATTTGCCCGTTGCTTACGCCACTCGGTTTGATGAGTTTCAAAGCTGCTTTTAAATCTGCCAGAGATAGGGTTTCTTTGTCCAATTGGCTGAAAATATCAGCGTGGGAAAAGCCGCCAAATCCATCGTTGGCCACTTCCATTGGTTCTGAATTCCCTAGGGTATTGAAGTCGATCAGGTCGTGGGGTAATCCCGCTGGAATAAATCCACCACGGAGGTAGGTCGATTCCAAATCTATTAGATAAGAGCCACTCGACAAACTCGTTTCTGAGCCATATAAACGATGAGCGAGACTCGGCCCGTAATGAAAACCCCAGGATTCAATGACGGCCGTTCGTCCAGCACCCGGTGCATTACCTGTTCCATAGGTTGGGGCCCCAGCAATGGCGTTTTCGATCATGTAAAAAATATTATCTAGCCAAAAGCTCGTCCCCGCTTTTTCGAAATGAGAGGCATGGGCAAGTTCATGAAATAGGGTAGCTTTGATGTAGTCTGAGCGTAGGCCCCGGTTGGCAAGCGTGGAACTAGAGTAATCAAAGGCAATATCCGGAGCAAAGACCCAGGTGACGCCAACAAAGGGAGCAACGATAGTACCGAGTGTACTTCCCGTCATGACATTGATGACTTGGCTAATCCCAAAGGCAAATCCAATCTCTGCCAAGAGGTTGCCATTCAATCGGTCAAACATTGGAGCGGTAGCTCCTCCTCCTAGAGGATGAAACAAGAAATCCAATTGATCTGTCTCATGAACTCCATCCTGGCTGGCAAAATCGTTGTATTCATAAAATGCATTCATGGCCGTAGCGGCATGATACCTTTTCTTCGGTTCTCCCTCTGCTTGGGAGACGTTGTATTCAATACAAATATTTCTAAGATCTGTCCCCGTTACGGATCGAACTTCTTTTACTGCTTCTACATAACCCAGCCAATCCCAAGTACCCTGCATGGCTCGGATAATGAGATTCTTATTTTTAAATTTCACTTTGATGCCGATAGTGACTGCGGCGTTTGGAGACCAAGTCTTTTTGTACGCTCTATTGATGCGCCAGCAACCTTGTTGATTGGTATAGGTGCTTTTGCCCCACGCTGCACCAAAGGGTACGCCTTTTCTCCAGGTAAATACTTTGACGCCTTCTACACCTTCCCATCTTCCCCCATCATGTTGGGTATCCCAAACGCGTACGGAGCCCGAAGGCATTCTTGGATTGGAAGTAGGGGAACAACCGCAAACCTGACTCGGAGGTGGAGGTGGATCATCATTGCCTGAGCAATCGCAATACCATTCCCAGGTGGCGGGCACCGTTGAATCGTCAATTCTTCTGTCGAGTATACAGCCAGGAGGACATTCATCCGGAGGAGGGGGAATAGAGGCGAGGTTAGTTGGAGGGGAAAAGACGGGGAGGTCGGCATCAAAAGTACCATAGGGTTTTCCGTTGTAGTTCAACTCCTTGATGCGATAGGCCTCTTCTACCCAGTGAGAGTTGTACTCTACCACCACCATTTCATCGAGCACTTCGTAAGTTGCCACTGGCGATTCGAAGTCAGCATCAACAATAGCATACTGCCAAGTGATTTGGTTTTCGGCTAGGCCAGGCGCTCGGTAATGACTTCCTTCGGTAAGGATGCTTCGATCGATTGGATGGTCAAAAAGTTCCAGTGCTTCGATGGCTTGCAGTTTTTTATATTCGTCAATGGTAGGTAAGAATCTTACGTAAAGGCGATTGGGCGCCAAACTACTCAGTTGTTGGGTGTAAAGATTGTTCCAGGCCGTTAACATATTGTCTGTGCTCAGTGGATTATCGATTTGCGCTCCCAGTTGGATGGGCCCGGTCAGTTCATCATCTGTTCTCTCGGTGGCCGTTGCTGCATGGGATGAAGCTTTCGGGAGCAGTTCATCGGATGATGATTTTGTACAGGAGAAAAGCATCATCCCAAAGATAAAAATGAAAAAAAACGATTGTTTCATAACTTTTTAAATTTAGCTTACAATAAAAAATACGGGACCAATAGAGACCGATTGGCTATTGTCGCAAGACAATTCAAGGGATCCATTACTGGCCTAACTGCGGATGAAGACCAGCTAAGACAGCAGGCGTTTACCTCAAGCATTTCCATTTGCTTTTTGGAAAAGCGAAATGATTCGAAGCGCTTTTTTGCTTTCATCCGCTATTTATTGCTACAGCAGTGAAAAGGTAACATGGAGGGAATGTCGATGCTAAGAAGCTGGCTTTGGTCTCTTTTTTATGCTTGCTTCTCTTGGATATCGAGCTACCGAGCATTCCCGAATTTCTCAACTTCAACCTTCCCTAACCAACTTCTATTAATTCTTGGCCCATCAACTATTTAAAGAAATTAAATATTACTATTATTTGTATTATATTGTAGGCTGCTTTCAAGTTCTGATTGAACTTGTGTTAATCATCGTTAGAAGGGACTAACTGAAAAAATACTTGAAAAACCAACTGTACAGATACTCCTTCCTCCTTCTACTTTGCTGTTCCCAGCCTGGGCTAGTGGCACAGGACTACGTAGTCCAAATGCAATATTATGGTACTGAAGATGGCCTGTCTCACCGTGATGTTCAATCCATCTATCAAGACAAGGAAGGGATACTCTGGCTTGGTACCCGATACGGATTAAATCGTTTTGATGCTTATCGATTTGAATGGTTTACCCGCGAAACACATGACCTTCAATCCAATATAGTCAATCACGTTCACGAAGATCGAGAAGGAAATTTATGGCTTTTTGATACCGACGGTTTTCACCTGAAAACCGTTCAAAGCCTGGATATTTTTAATCCCCTTACCGAAAAAAGTCAATCTTTTGCCGACTATTTTGCCGATAGGGCTCCTTTTGCTGCGAAAGATATTGCCTGTTTTTCCCAGCATGAAGATGGCCGCTTTGCTTTTCTGACCAAGGATAAAAAACTGGTTATTTATGATGGGAGCTTCCACTCTAAACCTATTGAGGTCGAACCCTACTGGATTTTTGGCTTGAAATGGGGCCCAGACGATCTCATTTACCTGGAGTATGCTTCAAGTCAAGAACTCAATGAAGCGATCCTCTCGGCATATAACCTAGAGGGAGCAAAGATTCAAGAATTTATTCATCGTGGATATACGAGTGTCCATATCCTTAACTTGAACACTCAGGGAGAGGTACATTACGTGTTAAGAGATGCTACGGGAAAGCAATTAGACTTGCCGATGATCGGTCATTTGGATACAGGAGTTTCAGACAAAAATCCAAAAGAGTTATTTTTTCCACCACAGCTATCGGGGCGCTTTGGAACAATGATGGGCATGGTTTTCGAAAAAATGGGCCGCTTTCATTACGTAGGTACTGAAAACAAAATTAATGTCTTTGATCCAAGTAAACAAAACAAGTATGAGCCAATCGCAGAGTTGGATATTGATCTTGTTACAGATGTCATGATTAGCTCAAACGAAACGATTTGGATTGGCTCACAATTTGGTTTGTACCAAGTAAACATCAACCCCAATAAATTCAACAAAATCTTGTACAAAACCGATGAAGAGCCAGGCAATAAATACGCCATTCGAAATATGGCAATGGATGAGGAAGAAAATTTGTGGGCGGTAGTTGAAGGCCTGTATGATCTTTGGAAAATAGATCTGGAAAATGGAGCAGTCACCACCGTCAATACACTTCGGCGAAATAAGCGACAGTTGAAAATTAATTTTCCATCGAATGTTTTGATCCAATCCCAAAGTGGACATTTATGGACCCAAGATCGAGACCAACTGATTCAATTTCATCCCCAAACATTGGATTTTGAATCCTACTTCTCAGGCTATAATCCGGATGGCTATGGCAATCTATGGGCGCTTTATGAAGACGATCACGGAAAACTTTGGTACACTTCTGATAAAGGAAGAATAGGAATCCTCGATAATACAATTGGCAAGTACTTGCCGCCACCAGTGGAGGAGAAAGCCCCCAACTATCTGTATTATTTCCATCAAGACCAACAAGGTGATTTTTGGTTGGCAACGGAATACGGAATATTCGTATTGGATCAACAAAGTGGGAAGACGCTGGCGCGTTATTGGTCAGAAGGAAAAGGCCAATATCATTTGCCATTTGATGCGGTCTACCATTTTCACGAAGATAAAGACGGTAGCTTTTGGCTGGGAACAGCAGGCACTGGTTTGATTCATTGGAATCGTGGGCATCCACTCCCCGGAACAGAAGATGATCCAAAGTTGTATCGTCAATTTTCGCGGGCTCACGGGCTCAATAATGTCATTTATGCCGTTTATGAAGACCAAGCTGAGCGGTTGTGGCTGCCTAGCGATCATGGCATAATATGCTTCGATAAACAAACGGAGCAAATCACAACCTACCTGGAAGAAGACGGCATTACGCATCAGGAATTTAATCGAATTGCCCATTTTCAGGCAGACCATGGCCAGTTATTTTTTGGAGGCTTAAATGGCATCACGGCTTTTGATCCGGGAGATTTTGTTAGAGATACCAATCCCCATCACACGCCATTAATCATCACCGGACTCCAACAGTTTGATGGGGAAGGGGAATTATTAGCGGATGCGGAATTAGACTTGAAAAAAAATCACTCCATCGTTTTTCAACCCGACGATCGTTTTTTCCGCTTGGAGTTCGCCCTGCTCAATTATGGGGATGTCGAGAAAAATCTCTATGCTTATCAACTCGAAGGACTGGATAAAGACTGGACTTACCAAAGTGAAAATTTCATTCGCTTTTCCAGTTTACCCTATGGTCATCATGTCCTTAGGCTTAAAGGACAATCTGCTGATGGACAATGGTCCAATCAGGAACTCTCCATCGACTTGTATGTTTTAAAACCTTTTTATTGGCAAACCTGGTTTTTATTGACGATTGCTGCTTTGCTATTGTTGGGTAGTTTCCTTTTTTATCAAATGCGTACGGCTCGACTGAGAAAACGGGCCGCATTGCTAGAAGAAGAAGTCGCCAACCGAACGGAGACCATCCGGCAGCAAGCAGAAGAACTAAAGGTTTTGGAAAGACTAAAATCTCGCTTCTTCGCCAACGTATCCCATGAGCTACGAACGCCACTGACATTGATGCTCGGCCCCGTTGCCAGCCTACAAAAACGAGATTATTGGAAAGACAGAGATAAGCACCTCTTAGGCTTTATTCACAAAAATGGCCGACAGCTACTTAAATTGGTCAATGAAATCCTGGACCTTTCCAAACTGGAATCTGGAAAATTGGAGGTCCAGGAAACGGCCATTAATTTTTATGACTTTCTCCAGCCAATTATGGCGCAGTTTCATTCCTACAGCAATAGTGAAGAAAAAGCGCTACAGTTTGTTTATCAAGCAGACAAAGGACTCAATATTTATCTGGATACCAATAAATTTGAAAAAATCATTCACAATTATTTGTCCAATGCATTAAAACATTCTCCGCAAGGAGAAGCCATTGAAGTACAAGTACAAGACCTGGACTCGAACCTATTGATTAAAGTGCAGGACTGGGGTAAAGGGATTCATCCGGATGATCTGCCCCATATTTTTGATCGTTTTTACCAATCCAAGCAGTCGGATACTCCGGTTCAGGGAGGTACTGGCATTGGCCTTTCCTTGTGCTATGAATTGGCTCAGGTTTTAGATGGAAAAGTCTGGGCAGAAAGTCAATTGGGGCATGGCAGTACTTTTTATTTTCAATTCCCCAAGAAGCGAGCGAAACAAGAAGCAGTGACGCCAGTCCACGCCCTTACCGAGCATCATTCTTTTGAGGAAAAGACCATCAGCAGCCCTTCTAAGATACAGGCTTCCCATACTCCGGTTTCCCAAAACTCGGATAGGGCCCAAATCTTAATTGTAGAAGACAATGCCGACTTAAGGGCCTATATGAAGACTTTTTTAAAGGATCAATTTGAGGTCACCACCGTAGAAAATGGACAGGTTGCCTGGGAATGGCTAATGGACAAATCGACTACTGCTTTTCCCGATCTCATCATTTCCGACTTGATGATGCCCGTGATGGATGGCTTTGAATTATTGGATAAAATCAAAGGCAGTGATGTTTTTAGGCATTTGCCCATCATCCTGCTCACTGCTCGGGCAGACATCAAAGTCAAACTCCGTGCTTTACGAGTTGGAGTGGACGATTATTTGACCAAACCCTTTGTCGAAGAAGAATTGCTCGCCCGTATTGTCAATTTGCTCCGATATAAAGACGCTCGTATGGTGCTGGCCAAGGAAAGCGCAAGCAATGGCGAAAATGGAACAGGGACCGAAACCGTCCGAATGGCTGCCAAGGATATACAATGGTTGGCAGAAGTAGAGCAAGTTTTTACAAAAAAAATTGGCGATCGCCAATTCAGTATGGATTGGGTGGCTCTACAGCTCAACCTCAGCCTACGGCAGTTTCGTCGCCGCCTTAAAAGTCTAACGGGCCTCTCTCCCAATCAATATCTCCGTGAGATGCGCCTGCAAATTGCAAAAAGTTTACTTCTTGAGGGGAAATACGCTACCATTAAAGAAACCAGCTATGCCGTTGGTTTTTTGGATACCAATTATTTTTCCAAGCTTTTTCGACAACGTTTTGGAGTATTACCGTCCAGGTATCAATCTGTATAAGCACAAATGCTCCTCATTTTTAGTGCAAATGCATGCATTTGTCCCTTTT
>JBCCSR010000133.1:0-8977 GCA_039199865.1 Bacteroidota bacterium | reverse complement strand
AGCAATTACACGCCACAAGCAGGAGATCAAGTTGAGGTCATTAGCGCATCGAAGGAAATCACCAATCCCTTTTTGAATCAGGTGAGCAACGACTGGTTTGCCAATTACAATACCCCCAATCTGGGTAGTTTTACCATTTCTTATTTGGCCGCACTGCCCGTAGAGTTGTTGGATTTTTATGGGAGGCTAGAAGGCAAAGCCATAAGTCTGGATTGGTCTACGGCTTCAGAAGTCAATAACCTTGGTTTTACAATACAACGTAGCCAGGATACCCGAAATTGGACCCAGCTGGCATTTGTTGCCGGAGTGGGAAATTCAACAGTTTTACAAAGCTATGAATATTGGGATCGCTTTCCCCGGCCCGGAATCAATTATTACCGATTGCAACAGATGGATGACAATGGTGAAGTGCATTATTCCAAAGTCATTAGTGTCGCATTTGCTATGGAGCTACAAGCGATGCATATCCATCCCAATCCTTCCATCGAATGGGTTCAGTTGGACTGGCCCCTTCCTACTGAAAAAGAAATAGCCATTCAGCTGTTGGATCAACGAGGTCTGGTGGTTTTGCGGACTCAACTGGAAAGAGGGCAAAGGCAATTGAGGATCGATATGTCCAACTTGACTGCTGGGCTATACACTTTGCACGTTAATGAAGGCGTTAGACGCATTTCGAAAAAGCTGGTCAAGCAAGGTTTGTAAGGATACACTTCCCTTTTCGTCTAAGGAAATCATCACATCTTTCTCCGAAAGGAAAATAATTCATACTAAAAAGTAAATCATGAAGCAAAAAATTATTCTGGTTGTCATTACGCTGGTGCTTGGCTTAGCTACCAATGGGATGGCACAAAAATCTAAGAAAATACTTTTGACCAATGTGGTATTGAAAAAGGAATACATTGCAAGCCATCGAGCACTAAGCTTGAAAAGCCATAAGATTGATAAAAATGGCCGCTTATTATGTCAAAAGGGCTATGCGATCTATTACTATCCCGCTCTAAAAGCAGTGGTCATTCACGCTACCGATTTTGATTTTTCTTACCGTTCAAAAGTTAAAGAAGATATTAGTGAAACCCTGACCTTGCATTGTACGGGTTGTGACAAATGCACTATTGAGAAAATACGGAATAGCTATTCTTGTGAAGGCTGGTGTGATTCCAAGCCTTGTCATGAGGTCCTTAAGGTCAAGAAGAAATCGATTGGCCAGTACCAAACACCCGAAGGCAATTACAACGATTTATTTTAACCTCTACTCTATCTAAAATTCAAATCAAATGCAATTCATTAAATATTTATCGATCGTATCTTTCCTCTTTTTTGTTGCTTGGACGCCCGTTTACGGGCAGCGTTCTTCTGAACACGTCAAAGAGTTGACTTACGTTAAAGTGAAGGATTACAAAAAAGTCATTACCACCAGTGCAATTACTATTGATCGCAATGGTTATATCAAACCTCGCCGAAGTCATCGGATGGTTTATGATCAGAAAAAGCGAAAGGTCATTGTCTCTCCCTTGAAGCCTATGAAGTTTCCGGGCTCACAAAAAGACAGCGTAAATCTTGGTGGAGCCACCTTTTATTGTGTTGGATGCAAAGATTGTAAAGTATCGTCTAATCAAGACCGAACCGAATATACTTGTGATGGATGTAGAGATACCGCAGCCAATTGCTACGATGAAGTTGTCATCGAAGAGAAAAGTGTATTTGAATATCAAACTTCTAACGGGCAGTCGGGCTACAACCTCAATGACTTGAGATAGAGTAGTGCCGGAAGCGGCCGTCGAGCGGAAGTGGGAAACTTATTTTTGGGTAGAATTAGGAGCTGTTTTTGAATCGCTTGACGAGTCATCAGATCATGAAAGTGGTGGAGAAATTTTGATCTTTATCGTTTTAATTATCGCAATTTTAATCTTAGCTTGTGGTTCCGCTTTGATTCCACACTTTTGGGTAATTGCGATGATCATCAATCTTCGCATGATTGCAATGTTGGTGTATAGAGAAAATTGTTATGAAGCGGGGAGAGGAGCATCGAAACTTCAGGGTGTAGCGGAAACGAGGGGAGCGGAATAGCTCATTAAAGGCCAACAGATGAATAAAAAATATTATCCCTTCCTGCTTTTTTTACTTTTTCGCTTTGGTGCCAGTGCGAACATTGATTCTCTCAAACACTTGGTCTATGCCAGTCAAGGCTTTGAACACGACTCCATCGAATTGGCCACCCGTTTGGAGTATGCTTTTCAATTGTACAGTCTTACTGCTGATAGTCTCGAATCCATTATTGAACAAACCAGTCAATGCATTCTCCTTGCCTCCTCCCTCAATCGAATCAACGACCAGGTCCCGGCGCTCAATCTAAAAGCCATCTGTTTGAGAAGGCTCGGAAAATTTGCCGCAGCCTTAAATACTTTTGATGAAACCATCCGGCTAACGAAAGAACAGGGTCGTCCACTCAGAGTGGCTCAATTGCTCGATAACAAGGCAAGCGTGTATTTTAGAATGGATCAAATTGATGAAGCCCTAAAATTGAGATTGGAGGCCCTAGCGATTTTCAAAACCGAAGCGGATTCAAACGCGATTGCAAGAAGTTATACCAATATTGGAGCCTTGTATTTAGGTCTCAAGCGGTATCGAGAAGCCAAAAATTACTTTTTTTTAGCACAAGACAACTACAGCCGCAAAGCCTCCGGAAACACTTTGGCCAACCTCATCGGTAACTTAGCCATTGCCTACAAAGGACTTGAACAACAGGATTCTGCTTTGCATTATTTTCTCGAATGTCGTAATATTAGCAAGCCGTTCCAATACATTTACAACAATAACGAAGCAGAACTAGGTCGCTTTTATGCTCAAAACGATCAGCATGAAGCGGCCATCGAATCTTATCGGCAACTGATCCAATATTACAGCTCGAAAAGCCAGAGTTTTTCGCTACATTATTACAGGATTCTTGCGGTGGAATCTCTATTGGTATTAAAAGACTATGCGGCCGCTCAGACGATCTTTACGGAAATCAATCCGGAGCTGTTTGCCAAAAGGTTGCAGTTCCTTTCGAGGTATCATTATGCTTCCTACCAAATACAATTGCAGCAAGGAAATTATATCCCAGCCATTGAGGAGTACAAAATTTTTAGGAATGCCAAAGACAGTCTGAACAATATTGATCGAGAAAGTAGATTTAAAGAGATTGAAGAAAAATACCAACTCAACGAAAAAGAAAAGGTGATTGCCAAGCAAAAGCTAGTACTTAGGCAGCGCTTATTTTGGATCTTGATCTTATTTGTACTCTTGACCTTGGGAACCTTATTTTTTCTATTTCAGCGAAGAAAAACGAAGTACGAAAAAGAGTTAAGGGAGGAACGCAATAAATCTCAGGCCATTGAAATTGACAATCTCAAAAAAGAAAATAAAATCATTTCGATGCACTCAATGATTGAAGGTCAGGAGGAGGAACGGGTAAGAATTGCGCGTGATCTACACGATAATATCGGATCCTTAATGACCTCGATCAAAATAAAAGCCTTGGCCATGCAAAACGAAGATCAAAGCATGGAAAAGAAAAACATTGCCCAACAATTGGATGGAATGATTACCAACGCTGCCCAAGAAGTTCGTCGCATTAGTCATCGAATGACGCCAGTGGCTTTGGAAATTGCGGGTTTGGAAGGAGCCGTTCTGGATTTGGGCCAACAGCTCGAATCCAATGGCATTCAAATGGTGGTTGAAATTGAAGATCTGGATAAAATTGAACACAAAAAAATAGCGATCAACCTGTTTAGAATCATTCAGGAAATCGTCAATAATGCCATCAAACATGCTCAGGCGACCCGTTTTGAAATCAAGACTACATTGTCTGCTAATGTCTTGGACCTCCAAATTGGGGATGATGGCATTGGCTTTGATAAAACGAAATGGACCAGTAATTTGGGTTTAGGCTTATCCGGCATTCGCTCAAGGGTTGACTATTTGAATGGTACCGTTGTTTTAAAAAGTAGCCATGGTACTCATTATCACATTACTATTCCGCTAGATCATGATTAGAATATTTGCCATTGATGATCATAAAATGCTCATCGACAGTTTTACCGAACATTTCAACGCAAACCCCGACATTCAGATTGTAGATTACGCCCTGACAGGGACAGAAGCCATCCAAAGATTAAAACCCGCTACCCGCGAATTTAAGCCCGATATTATTTTGTTGGATATCGGACTCAACGATATGAATGGTATCGATTGCGCCAAGCAATTGCTCGCCAATGATCCTACCTTAAAAATCATTTGCCTCTCCACTTATATGCAAACCAGTATTGTCAAAAAGATGATGAAAACGGGAGCAAGGGCCTACATCTCCAAATCGACAGATATCCAACAACTAGAGCAGGCCATCCGCAAAGTACTCGAAGGCGAAATCTTTATTGGATCGACCATCCAAGTCAATATGATGAATGAAATTGTGGCCCCCAAAAAGGTGAGCCGCGATATCATCGTCCCCCAAATTACCCAGAGAGAAAAGGAAGTCCTCGAACAAATTGCCGCAGAATTGAGCACCAAAGAAATCGCAGAACAACTCTTTATCAGTGTCAATACCGTTGAGACCCATCGTAAAAATTTGTTGTCGAAATTCAACGTGAAAAACGCTGTTGGTTTGGTGCGGAAGGCGATGGAGTTGGGGTTGATTGATTAAGGCAAATCAATGGTCCGTTCAATACCATCCATTGACATTGTAGATTGACCTATCTATAGGTTGAGGGGAGGAGATTAGAGCCATTCACCAAATAATTTGCGCAATTTAGGATCTTTGATATCTTCAACATCTTCTTGAATGATCCTTTTCATTTCTTTTAAAGTTTCAGATGTTACCGCCAATTGCTTGGCCGTATTGAGGAAATCTTTCATTTTTTTATAAGTATAGGTCATTTCCTTTTCGTGGTCGAATTCGAGTAGGTGATTCAAGGTCGTGACATCCATATTTTTCCTTTTTGATTTTCTAAAGAAGCTTTGAAGGTGGTCAATAATAAAAGACATCACATCTCGCTGACTCTTCTCAAGACGAATGGCCTGTAGGTCAAAATTGATATCATACGTATTGATCAACCAGATAATTTCTTCTTCAAGCAAATGAGAATTTAGAAATCGTTTAGATTTGATATCGGCAGGGATGGGGATGTCTTTCTTGAGCGACAATGCTAAAGTCGTACTCAAAAGTTGATTGGCGGAGTTATTGATTTTATCTGTATGACTCCCTACTTGCGTGTCTGGACACATCCATTGGAAAATATCTTTTTTATCTTGTTCTAGATGCAAATGTAAGGCTAGAGCAATTCTTCTCCCCGTTAAAATTTTCTCCCGGAAATGTTCCAAACCATCGGATGAGCTAGGTAAGTTTTTGATTGTTCCCGTGAATTTGTAGTCTTTGGTAGCTTTTTTATTTTGAACTGCTTCGACAAAACTTTCTGCATTTTCATTAATGATTTTTTCGGCACCTAGATAATCAGGTGCCATGAGGTGTTCTCGATAATAATGCCCCAGAGGAGCTCCAAAACGGTTGCTTTTATTGGTGTCCCAAGTTTTCCCCTTTGGTTGATTTCGTGAACGGAAATAGCATTCATCTCCCATTTCGCGTATCTGTTGTACAAATAAATTGGTTGCACCTTCTGAACTCATCACATCCTGCTTGAGTATCCTTTTGACCAGTAGGCGACCATCGTTCATTAACTTGATCAAACGGCTATTTCCAGAGGTGAATGCAATGAGTTTTTGTACATATTGATAGTCATTTCTCGCTTTTGATAACATATCGTAGCCTTGGTAACCTTGCCACTCCCCATTTGCCTTGAGCATACGGATGTCTGAGATGAATACGGTGATCAATTTTTGCGCGTGGTATTGATCTAGTGCCTCTATCGCCTCCTCTCCATTTTTGACAATGATACATTGTACATGGTTGCGTTGAAAACTATTGGACATATAGGTCCTTACTTTTTCATCATCATCCATAAACAGCACCTTCCATTTGGTTGTCGATAATATCTCTTTTTCAAGAGATTGTTGGGTGGGTTGATGGGGTAGGAGGGACAGTAGCTCTGTCTTGCATGCTTCGAAACGTTGTAAAAGGTTTACTTTATCTTTATTGTCCCATTCGTCAATGAGTTGACGTTTCAGCTTTTGTTCTAGTTGGAATAATGCTTTTTCTTTTTCTGGAATAAATTTTTGAAAATCGGCGAAATACTGCCTAATAAAACCTTCAATGATACGTTTGTCTGTTGTCGCTTCTAAGGTCAGCAGTTTGTTTTTGAATTCATGTAAGTACTCTTGGCCTATTGCTCTAAGGGTGAGCATGGTCTGCTTGATATCTTGTAACATATAGTTGGACATCAAACCTCTATTGAGGTTGCGCCAAAAGGACGCTGGTTTGGGCAGCTTAACCCATTGGTGAAACTTAGAAATTTTAAATAAAATGGAACGAGAATGATCTAAGTTTACGGAGGACATAGAACGGGTGCTGATGCAGTAAATTGGACAGCGTAGACCGCTAGCCCTTAGCCTTGGAATGAGGTGAACACCGGAATGGCGAACGGGAGGGGATTCCAGTTGGGATTGTAGTAGACAGAAATAGACTTGATGAATTTCTTTTCCATTTAAGAAACAGTGGATTTCGGAATCATCGGAAAGGAAACGTGGCTTTTCTTGAAATAATTCTCCTACTTGTTCGAAAAAAGTAATACTATCTTTCCGGCAAATGATAATGCCTGAATTTTTCATGCGCTTTGGATTTTTAGCTTTGGACAATAGGGCCTGGCAAAGCGACTTTACTAAGTTGCAGAGAACAGTGCCACCTAGCAAGTGATGCCGATGATTGGGGCAGCATGATTTGACCTTTTTTAGCTATGGTGTATTTGCTTTGGGTAAATGGAATAGTATCTCAGTAACGGTTATAGGTAACAAAAAAAGTCTTTTACTTTAATTCAGCCTTTCAATGGGCCAAAGCTTATTGTTATAATATTTTTTAATTGTCTTCTTCTATGGTTTTTTTAATAAAGCACTCAAGCAGCTTTAAATACTGTTCATTAAAAGGAGAAAGTGGTTCTTTTTCTTGTTGAATTAGTTGTTGTACTGCTGTTTTGAAATTGGACCATTCTTGTTCGTGGCCTGCAAAAATCTTTTTCGGCAAATAGATTTGATCCCAATCGACTTTACTGGGTACTTGTAAATTTTCCACAAAGCGATGACGTTTGTCCAGGAGTTGATCTTTGGACGTGTCTGCATGGCAAAAATCTGGGCATTTGATTCTGTCCTCCATGTGGGCAATAAGTTGCTGAACTTCTTTGTAAGATAAGCAGT
Source organism: Bacteroidota bacterium (assembly GCA_039199865.1). Taxonomy (GTDB): domain Bacteria; phylum Bacteroidota; class Bacteroidia; order Chitinophagales; family Saprospiraceae; genus JALZUU01. Next base: position 1,639 of record JBCCSR010000133.1, on the reverse strand, counting down.
CCCCCTTGTTCGAAACTTTTCTACTGATAATGGGGGCATCATCTTGCAGCCGCATATCATCTTTCCCATGGCCTCCGTACCAGATGATTTTCTTTGCATTGATCATTGTTTTGTACTTCGCATCGCCAACGTGGATCAAGGCCAACTGAAAGTGGGGGATAGTAGAGATAGGTTCCCAGTAACCTTCTTCTGCTTCGTCACTTTCAATTTCTCCAGAACGAAAGTTGTAAATATTCGTTTTGATTTGTTCTTTAAATAGACGTAGACAGTTGATCATGCCTTGTCGTCGATCAGGTGAATTATCAACAACAATCACTGGATGGGTTTTTAAGACGTTCATAGCCAAATTTTAAGATGATTCCATTAGTTTCTTTTTCTCCCGCTGTTTGGATGCTAAATCCTTTACAGGCAGTGCCAAGTATGGAATATTTATTCCAAACGAGGCGATCACAGATATTACTCAGTTCAAAATAGTTGACGATTTTTTTGGCACTGGTTCCTCCTCCAATACTGCTCTGTCCGATTCGTTTTTTGTATTCCTTTTGTATGGATTGGTGCAGGGATCGGGCGTTGATGCTGATGCGAATTTTTAAGGAGCATTCACAAATTTGAACAGACTTGATCAAGTCTCTTTCTTGAGCTAACTTCTTGGAGGAGACACATAATACTCGAATCATTTCGTAAAGGGCAATTGCCGTTGCTTTCTGGGTTTTGACGGTTTGCGGAGGACTGATCGTACCATGTCTGGCCGCATCTGCGCTACACGATTTGATGGCTTGAATAAATGCTTCGTTATGTTCTCCTTTTGGGAAAGCACCCCGATAAGCAGCCCAACAGATAAACAAGACGCCCATGACACTGTAGCTGGTAGTATTTGGATCATTGGTGCCCATCACTTTGAGGCATTCGCAAATGGCACATTCATTTTTGAAGTATCCTCGGTCATTCTTGAGCTCAAACAGTTCCACAAATACCTTGGGATCGTAATCGAGTAAGCGAATGAGATAGGCCAATTGAATTGGCATCTCCCAATTGGAATCCCAACGCCCTTTCTCTTTGTATTTTTGTAAATTTCCAACTGTTTCATTCTGCCAATTATGGCAGGCATGCTGGTTGAATTTTGCCATCTCATCGAAAAAGTCTTCTAGCGTAAACTGAGGAGTCCCGTACAATTTTTGCCAATGTAAAGCACTTTCTTCGACGACAGATTGACAATCTTTATTCATGGTTGAACCAACAAATTCCCAAACGCCTCCGATGGCCAAAATACGATCGTCGTTGCGATTGATCTCTCCTTTAACTGTACCAAAAGCCATCTGACTTGTTGTAATGGTGATCATGCTACGTTGATGACTTTGTTTCAAAAACTCTTTCGCTCTAAATTTAAGTGTTGTAAAAAAGCCTTGTCGATCATGTAAAGCGGACAATTGTACATCTAGCAATAAGATGCATTTGGGAAAATCAACTATTCTCTTGAAGTGATGATTGAATTGCTGTTCATCATTGCACCAGTAATAGTAGGCATTTCCCTCGACCGTTTTGTATTGGTGCAATGATGAACAGCAATTCAATCATCACTTCAAGAGAATAGTTGATTTTCCCAAATGCATCTTATTGCTAGATGTACAATTGTCCGCTT
>JBCCSR010000132.1:0-8998 GCA_039199865.1 Bacteroidota bacterium | reverse complement strand
TTAATATTTGTGCGTGAGCAATCAAATTTAAAACAAGCGTGTATATAAATCAAGGTATTTAATTGGCTTTTATAGAGCTTTTATTATTCATTAACTTAAACAAAATCGGATTAGTATGAAAAAACTCTCACTAGCGTTAGTGCTAGTCCTTTTTGCCATTGGCTCAACTTTGGCTCAGAGGACGATTATGGGAACAGTCACCGATACCGAAGGCGAGGCCCTGATTGGAGCTAACATTCTGCTCAAGGGAACCACAACTGGTACGGTCACCGATGTAGAAGGTAAGTACAAACTAGATGTACCTACTGATGCTACTACTCTCGTATTGAGTTACACAGGTTACGAGACACAAGAAGTATCCATTGGTGCTTCTGACATTGTCGACGTCACTATGTCTGAAGGACTTAACCTGACAGAGGTCGTTGTAACTGGGCTTGGGATCAAAAAAGAGAAAAAAGCCCTGGGTTATGCGATTACTACCATCAGTTCTGCTGATGTAGAGTTAAAACCCGAAGCGGATGTCGGACGTATTCTTCGTGGAAAAGTCCCTGGGGTAGACATTACCTCTACTAGTGGTCTTTCTGGGACAGGTACCAACATCATTATTCGCGGTTATTCTTCCATCACTGGTAACAACCAGCCCTTATTTGTTATCGATGGGGTACCGTTTAATACGGATGCCAACAGTGACCGTGGATTTGATGCAGGTGGTGCTACTGCTTCTTCTCGTTTTCTCGATCTCGATCCTAACCAAATCAAAGAGGTTAGTGTATTGAAAGGTTTGTCTGCCACTGTACTTTACGGTGAGGCTGGAAGAAACGGGGTTGTTTTGGTCACTACCAAAAATGGAGACATTGGTAATTTGGACAAGAAGTTCGAAGTTACCTTATCTCAGTCTTTATTCGTTACCGAAGTAGGTGGTGTTCCACAGACTCAGCAAAGTTATGGAAATGGATGGCAAAATGATGCTTCCAACGCCTTTAGTAACTGGGGAGCTCCTTTCCCAACGGATCCTACCTTTAGTAAAAACATCAATGGGATTACCAATGGTGGTTCTTACCAATTGGATGCGGATGGAACGATCGTTCACCCTTATTCACTCACCAACTTCTCGGAGGCTTTCCCCGAATTGCAAGGAACGCGTATTCCATGGCAATGGTTTGACAACCTCAACCAATTCTTCGGAACGGGTTTGGTCAACCAAACTTCTATTAGTATCGCCAACAAGATTTCGGATGGTTCTGCTTTGAGCTTTAGCTACAGCTTACTCAACGACGAAGGATTTGTTCCTAACAATGATCTACAAAGACACAACTTTGGTGTTGGTTTCAATACGAAATTGAACAATGGATTGAAGGTAATCACTAGCTTCAACTTTACTACTTCTGAAAGAAATACGCCTCCAGCATCTCCTATTTTCAGTTCTAACCCAACTGTAGGAGACGGTGGTGCTTCTTTGTTCTCCAACGTATTGTACACCCCTGTTAGTCACGACCTTTTCGGTTGGCCTTACTTTGATCCACGTGATAACTCTAGTGTTTACTATCGTTCTAATAACTCTATTCAGAACGTACGTTGGACCAGCGAAAACATCAATGACAATGAAAAAGTCAGAAGATTCTTTGGTAACGTTACCTTGAATTATGACATCACGGATTGGTTGAGAGCTTCTTACCGCTTTGGTTTGGATACTTATACTCAGCAAATTCGTTACTCTGTCAACAAATTGGGAATTCAGCTTCCAGACGGTTTGTTGATCACTTCCGAGCGCTTGAACTTCATTACGGATCAAGTAGCCAGTTTGATCTACGATTATGACATCAACGATGATTTCAACATCAGTGGTGTTTTGGGTGCCAACCTTCGTAGAGAGCGAAGAGATTACACCATCGTAGAAAGTACTCAACAATTGGTTTTCGGATTACAGACCCACCAAAATTTCATTACACATTCTAATAGTTCTTTTACTACTGTTGAGAACACCATTGGTGCTTACTTGACGGCTTCTCTTGGATACAAAAACTTCTTGTATTTCAACTTCCAAGGTCGTAACGATTGGACGTCTACTTTGGAGCCAGAGAATCGTTCTGTATTCTATCCTTCTGGTAGTGTGGCTTTTATCCCTACAGAGGTGATTCCTGCTTTACAAAACAGTCAAATGATCAACTACTTGAAATTGAGAGTTGGTTATGGTACTTCTGCCGGATATCCTGATCCTTACCAAACTAGAAATATTCTAGATTCACGTACGCGTGAATTCCAACTTGGGTCTCGAGTATTGAACACCAACAGTATTGACAACCGCTTTGGTAACCCTGATTTGACACACGAGCGTCACCAAGAATTGGAAATTGGTTTGGAAGGTAAATTCTTCAAAAACCGAGTAGGTATTGATTTCTCTTTCTACGACAAAGAGTCTTCTGATTTGATTATCGATTTGGAACTAGATCCATCTACTGGATACACCAATTCTACCATCAACTCTGCTAGAATTGACAACCGTGGATTTGAAATCGGTTTGAATATTCGCCCACTTGTACTAGATGATTTTGTTTGGGACTTTGCAACTAACTTTACTAGAAACAGAAGTAGAGTATTGGCTATTGCTGATGGTATTGATCAGGTATTGATCGATGGTCTTAACTTCTTGGGTAACTTTGCGATGGCTCCTTATGATCCAGAAGATGAAAACGCTGCTGATTTGGATGACCGTTCTTTGGCTTTCGGAAATGAAAGTGGTGGAGTCACTTACTTCCAGTATGGTGCGATCCAAGGATCTAGAGTACTCAGAAACGAAGATGGTGAGCCCATTATTGGTGGTGACGGATTGTATCAAGCGGACCCTGTACAAGGGGTTATTGGTGATCCTAACCCTGACTTTGATTTCAACTTTATCAATACATTTTCTTGGAAAGGAATTGCGCTTCGCGTACAAATAGATTGGCAACAAGGTGGTGACATCTGGGGATCAACTGCTTCTACTTTGACTTCCAGAGGAATTGCCGCTGAGACTGGTTTTGATCGTTTCGTACCTGTTGTTGTTCCTGGTGTATTGGACAATGGCGACGGTACTTTCCGACCCAACAACATTCAGGTTTCTGCCAACAACCACTACTGGAGAGATGCGGGTGTCTGGTATGATGAAAACAGAATTTTTGATGCGACGACCATTCGATTGAGAGAAGTTTCTTTGTCTTATAGCTTGCCAAGTGCATTGTTGAAGAACACTCCAATTGGTTCTTTCTCTATCACACTTTCTGGTCAGAACATGTGGTACAAAGCAGTCAACTTCCCAGACAGCATCAACTTCGATCCTGAAGTATTGAGTCTTGGTGTTGGAAACGGACAGGGATTTGACTTCGTCACCGGTCCAACTGCTAAGCGATATGGCGCGAGTATCAGACTTACTTTCTAATCCATTTAAAAATTTGATTTGTAATGAAATTAATACATAAATTATCTATTCTACTCGTTGTCTTCATGCTCTCTGCGTGTGAACTAACGGAGTTGGATACACTAGATAATCCAAATGCGGTGACACCAGACAATGTGGAATTGTCATTGATTTTTAATGCCGTTCAGTTGGATTTCAAAGATTTTTTCCATTGGGCCAGTGATCGAACCATGACTGTGGTTAGAATGCGCGCCATGACCGGAGGAAACAATTACAACAATGCTTTTGGACCTACGACGTTCAATGTCAACTGGAATATTGCGTACTCCGATTTATTACCGGATTTAGATAAGTTGATCGAAATCGGTAACGATCCAGACAACCCATTACTCATTTACTCTGCAACTGCCAAGACTATGAAGGCTTATATGTTTATGACTTTGGTGGATATGTTTGGTAATATCCCTTTCTCACAAGCTGGTCAGGGGGTTGCAGTGCCTAGCCCAATTGCAGACCAAGGTGATGCTGTTTACAGTAGTGCACTGGGACTATTGGATGAAGCAGCGGATGAGTTTGCTAGAAATACCGTTAGTATTGGTAACAATGATTTGTTTTACGATGGTGATGCCACTAAGTGGCTTGCCTTGGTAAACTCATTGAGATTGAAGTACTACATCACTACTCGTTTGGTAGATGGAGGAGCGATTGCGGCCATCAATGGTTTGAGAGCCAATGTTATCGCTGATGCTTCTGGTGATTTCCAATTCCAGTACGGAACCAACCGTAATGAGCCCAACGCACGTCACCCCTTCTACAACAACCACTATGAGTTGGATGGTAATGAGTACCTTTCTAACTACTTTATGTGGTCTTTGTTGGAAGAAAAAGGAACGACAGACCCACGTCTGAGATACTACTTCTACCGCCAAGATTTGGATACCACTGATGAGGATGATTTTACCTTGGATTGCCCAGCACTTCCTCGTCCATTGCACTACACTGGACCTTATCCATGGTGTATTGCCTCCGAAAATGGATACTGGGGCCGTGATCACGGGAACAACGATGGTATTCCACCAGATGGGGACAAGAAAACTTGTTATGGAGTTTATCCTGTAGGAGGAAAATTTGATGCAGACAATGGTGCTGCGGTCAAAAACAATGGTATTGACGGAGCATTAGGTGGTGGTGTCGGACCAATCATGTTGTCTTCTTTCGTTCAGTTCATGTTGGCTGAAGCAGCTTTGAATGGAGCAGAAGGAGATGCGTCTGTGCATTTAGAAAACGGTATGCGTCAGTCTATTGCAAAAGCCATCAGCTTTGGTGCTTTAGATCCTGCTTATGATGATTCATTTGAACCAACAGCAGCAGACATCGATGCTTACGTGACTTTGGTAATGGACAACTTTGCTGCCGCTAGTGATGCTGGCAAGAGAGATATCGTAGCCAAAGAGTACCATATTGCACTTTGGGGGAATGGTGTTGAGGCATACAATATGTATCGCCGTACCGGTTTACCTTCAGGTATGCAGCCAACCAGAGAAGAAGTTTCTGGTGATTTCCCTCGCTTGATGTTCTATCCTGCTGACTATGTAAACTTGAATGCGGAAGCAAGTCAGAGAGACATCAAAGAGCAAGTATTCTGGGATAACAATCCTGCTGGTTTTATCAACTAATTCAATTAAAAATTGAAATAATGAATTTAATTAAAAAAATATCTAGTTTATTTATCATTGCACTGTTGATGGGATCTTGTGCCGATGAGCCGTTACCCTTTGAGGTATACGACGATTTGGAGAAAGGAGCCTTTGCTAGAATACTAGAAAACAATGGTGCAAACTACTTCCTGACCGATATTCCCGGGTCAGTATACGAGTTTACAGTAGAGTTTTATGATGAAAACGACGGTAACAATGTGGCTTCTTTTGATTGGACGGTTCGTCACCGAGACAATGTAAACGGAGGGGCAACGACTACTCCAGTTACCATGCAAAGCGTAGCCGCTTCTGCTTTCGGAAGAGATGCGACTAGTGGATTGCCTACCGCCACTTATTCTTTCTCTTTGGCCGATGCCTTAAGTGCAATGGGCTTGACCGAGAATGATGTAAACGGTGGGGATGACATTATCTTTGACGGTACAATCGTGATGAATGATGGCCGTACTTTCGGTCCCGACAATTCTGGACCCGCTATTCAAGGGGGAGCTGGATTTGACGGTTTCTTCCGTTTGGTTCGTCCATTGCTTTGCGTTTCTGAATTGGCAGGAACCTATGATGTTTCTACTGAATCAACGGAGACTGGTCCCCTTAGTGGTTGGACTTCTGGTAACGTTGCTACCGGTACGGTTCGTTTTGATCAAACTGATGATGGAGAATACGACATTTATTACTCTGCTGAAGGTACCAATGTAGAATTCCTGGATTTGTCTTTCGGAACTTATTTTGCCGGATACGGATATGATGCAACCGATACTTCTAACCAAGGTAACCTACCTAATGGTAACGTAAAAGTTGTTGATGCTTGTAATAACTTGAGCTTTAAAGGTACTAGCCAATGGAGCGAAGCGTATGCATTCAATTCTATTACGGTAAACGGAGCAGTGTTGACGATTGACTGGGTCAATGATTTTGGTGAGGGTGGAATCACGACCATCACTAGAACAGATGGAACGGATTGGCCGCCATTGAAATAAGCCATTAAAATAGTCTAGGACTATTTGAAAAATAAATGGGCTGCTTCTGCACAGAAGCAGCCTCTTTTTTTAGCCGTCGGTAACTAGTAATTTCAGAAATTGTTCTATCTTTAGTTTACTGTGCAACAGTGTTTTAACAAGAAAAATACACTTTGCAACAACCAGACTTAACGCTTATTAATCTTTTGCAATGAATTACAAAAATCTGTTCATTCTTCTTGTGGTGTGGTGGCCTAGCCCCCTGTTATGGGCCCAATATTTTGTGGAAAGCAATGCGGCTACCCAAGTCGATCATGTTGTTCAACACTTCCAGTATATGGGAGGAGGAGCTGCTTTTTTTGATGCTGACAATGATGGCGATGATGATCTGTATTTGACGAGTGGAGAAGGAATGGATCACTTTTACCTCAATAATGGTGATGGGACCTTTGACCTCAACAGCGAGGCAGCAGGTTTTACGATGACGGACACGATGTATACGATCGGAGTCATCGCCGGAGATATCGATAACGATGGCTTTAAAGATCTATTTGTGACTACGGATAAATCTGATAACCAATCCAAAGCTAAAAATTTGTTGTTTAAGAACAATGGTGATGGCACCTTTTCGGAAATTTGGCAAGAGGATTTATTCATAGACAAGTCTTTCTCAATGGGGGCAACCTTTTTGGATTACAATCTTGATGGTTTACTAGACATCTATGTAATCAATTATGTAAAAGCTGTCAACTTTATCCAAGACCCTCAAGGCAATATCACGGGCTTTGATCATGAATGCTATCGCAACACCATGTACCTTAATTTGGGGAATGGGGATTTTGAAGAAAAATCTCAAAGTCTCAATTTAATTGAGGCGGGCTGTGCCCTGGCAGTAACAGCAAGCGATTTTGATTTAGATCATGATCTCGATATTTACATTGCCAATGATTTTGGCCCCTTCATTCAAGCCAATCATTTGTTTCGCAATAATTATCCCAACCCACTTTTTCAAGATGTTGCCCCGACCTTAAATGCAGCTACGCCCATGTACGGAATGGGGATTGCCGTAGGAGATATCGACGGTGATTTGGACTTGGATTATTATGTGACCAATTTTGGTAAGAATCTCCTCCTACGCAATGATTTAACTGGTTTTACCGATATCACAGATCAGGCACAAGTCGGAGATGAATGGGTGGTTGAGGGAGAAAGTATGGCCATTGGCTGGGGAACCGCTTTTCTCGACTTTGACAATGATACCGATCTAGATTTGTATGTGGCCAATGGATTTGTCCCTAGCCCCGACTTTTTACCTTCGACTTTTGATATGAGTGATCAGTTGTTTCGTTGTGAAGAAGATTTGACCTACGCCAGATTGAGTACCGATTATGGTATCCAAAATGAGTATCTTTCCCGTGGAATGGCTTATTCTGATTATGATAATGATGGTGACCTGGATATCATATCTGTCGTTTTGCGTGCGCCATTAAATGATCCGACCCGGAAAAGTGTCTTTTACACCAATCAGATGGGGAATCAAAAAAATTGGTTGAAAATTCGTTTGGAAGGAAAAACAGTGAATCGGGATGCCATTGGTTCGAAAGTATATGTTCATGCCGGAGAGAAAGTATTGATGCGGGAGCAGAGTGGAGGATCTAGCCATTGTTCGCACAACAGTAGCGTTTTACATTTTGGATTGGACGATATCGAAGTAGTGGACAGCATCGAAGTCGTCTGGACGGGCGGATTGAAAAGACAGGTGGAATACGCTATTAATGCCAATCAAACTATTGATATTCAGGAAAGTATACTATCCTCCGTAGCGGATTTACCCGCAGTGTTCAATAAAGTTCAATTGTTTCCCAATCCCGCTAAGCAACAAATTCGTCTGTATTTTCCGGAAGGATGGCCGGATGGAAATTGGCATTTGAGCATCTGGAATAGCTTGGGTCAGCGGGTCGAAAATCGTCCGGCCAAAGGAGAGAATAATGCAGAGTGGATTGAAGTCCGAAATTATACCCCTGGAATGTATACCATTCGTTTGACGGATGGACAAGTTGCTTGGAGTCGAAAATTCGTGGTCAATCGCTAGACGGAAATTACCAACGGATGGTATAACCCGTATTTTTTGAGGGGGATTCTGGTTCTTTTTTGGATTTTTGAGTATAATGATAATTGACCTGTAGCGCTGTTGGTTGCGCCGTTGGTGCTGAAGTCAATTTGAAATGAATTTGGATATTTTTGTGGAATAAGATCTTTCCTTTGCGGATTTTTCCTACCTTAAAGCGCAGCAATTTTACGAGCCGCATGGCTTCTTCATCACAACCGTATCCCAAGCTGGAAATGACCTTGACCTCTTTTACATTTCCTTGATAATCAATGTTGTATTTGAGGTAAACAGTGCCCTCAATTCGTTGCTCCAAAGCAGCTTTAGGATATTGTAGGTTTTGCCGAATGAATTGCCTCATGGCTTTGAGGCCTCCTTCGTAAACTGGCTTTTTGACGAAATGCTTTTCCTTTGTTTCTTTTGGCATAAATTGAATAAATGGCTCCCTTTTCAACGCCAAATTGAACCTTGAGTTGCGCTCGATTGTCAAGTCTTTCTCCTTTTCCTAAAAAATACTAAATTTGCGGCCCTTTTATTAGACTTTATCACAAATGATATTGTACGTGAGCAAATGGATCATTGGTAATAATGTCTATTCATCAGTTAAAATGTATGGGTATGCTGATCATTGATATTTCAGAAAATGAGACCCTCGACCGGGCACTAAAGAAATACAAAAGAAAATTCGATCGGGCAGGAGTACTGAAAGAGCTACGCAAACGAAAGCACTTTGTCAAACCTTCAGTCAAGCGCCGAGCGGAGGTGTTGAAGGCGGTTTACAAGCAAAAAAGCTTTGGATAAGTCCTAATCAAAGTTTGCTTTTTTC
>JBCCSR010000131.1:0-9007 GCA_039199865.1 Bacteroidota bacterium | reverse complement strand
TTTTGATTTTTTTCAATCTCAACGTGATCCACAATTATTACCAGTTGCCTTTGTTGGCTCCCCTTGCATTGCTGATTGCTTATGCTTTGCAGGAAGGATTTGCAAAGCATCGTTCCTATGCTTTTGCTGCTTTGTTGTGTCTTCTCATTGGAAATACTGCTTACGCAGAATGGAAATACTATGAAGTGCCTCACCATTTGGTAGAGATTGGACAAGTAATTCGTCAATATACTACCATGGAGGATTTGCTTGTTGTCACGTACCAAAATTTTGATTGTCGCAATCCACGTATTCTCTATCGGGCCCGTCGTCGAGGGTGGTCAATTGAGGAGTTGGCTTTGAATGATCGGGTCCTACAAAATCTGATTGGAGAAGGGGCGCAAGTCTGGGCTTACATTGGGAAAGCCTTTCCGGAAACGGTAGAGACTCATCGTTTTTCGCCCCCCAAAATTATTCCCTTAGAGAACGGTGATGATCAGTTGTTTTTATTTTCTTTACAAAAGGAGGAGAACTAAGAGAAAAACCTAAACTAATGTGATGGACAAAACAACAAAAAATTGTAAAAATATTGTTTGGATTTGCCCAGGTTTTGCCGCAGATGAGGAAGACAGTCAGTGCATTCCTCCCTTGCAATTGTTGGCCAAGGCAATGGGGGAGCGGGAGTCAATTCATTTGCAAATCATTAGTTTACACTATCCTCAACGATCTACTCCTTACAAGTGGCATGGCATTACTGTCCTTCCTTGTTATGTATCGGGGACTTTATCGCGATGGCGAATTTGGTGGAAAGCCATTCAACAAATACGTCTGCTGGCAAAACAGAAAAAACTAGATGGATTGCATAGCTTTTGGTTGACGGATGCTGCTTTGATCGCCCACTGGGCGAGCCGAATGATTGGCTGTCCCCATTGGGTCACCCTTGCTGGCCAAGATGCACGTTCTTCCAATCGCTACCTCCGGCTCTTGCCAACCAAAAAAATGTATACTATTGCCGTTTCTCCTTTTCACGCAGAGGTTTGGAAGCAAAGTACGGGGCAGTCCGTTCGACAAATGATTCCTTGGGGAATTGCTCCTTCCTTGAATCCTCAATCAGCTTTGAAACGTCCTATTGATTTTATTGGAGTAGGCAGTTTGATCCCACTCAAATCTTATACTTTGTTTGTTGAATTGATTAGCGTTTTGAAAAAAGAATATCCCAACATTAAAGCCGTACTCATTGGCGATGGGCCAGCGCGCGCGCAGTTGGAAGCAAAGATCCAAACACTCGGTTTGGAAAGCAATCTCTACTTGATAGGAGCGATTTCTAGAATCGAAGTTTTGACTTATATGGAACACAGTAAAGTCTTATTCCATCCTTCCACTTACGAATCTTTTGGTTTTGTTTTGGTAGAAGCCATGGCTTGTGGATTGCACCTCGTTTCACGTCCGGTTGGCATTGCTCAAGCGGAGGAAGGATGGTGGGTTGGAACGACTTCAGCGGAGCTATTGCAAGGCATGAGGGAAGCTTTGGAGACCTTCGAACAAGCCAAGCCTCGTTTTCCTTATTTACTTTCCGATACCTTTGCCGCTTACTTGCGTCTGTATCAAGACGAACTCTTTTCAATTAATTCTTGATAGTAGCTGATCATGCTTTTGGCAATGGCAGGATAGCTCAAGACCTGGTGAAAGAATTGCTGTACTTTTTCGGACTTTTCTGGAATAGAAAAAGCAAAAGCTTTTTTTAGTGCTTGGACCAAAGCATTGACTTCTCCGGGAGGCCATAAAGGACCGATTCGCCCTTCATCAGTCATCATGCGATAGGAGTAGATGTCCGTTAAAATGGGAATGCAGCCACAGGCAATCGCTTCCAGAGCAGCATAGCCAGAACCCTCGCGATGACTCCCCAAAATAAAGTAGTCTGCACTACTGTAAAAAGTGACCAGCTCATTTCGTTTTTTCTCTCCCAGCAGCGTCACCTGGCCCGTTAGCCTTTGACTCGCTCTGATTTTTGCTTTCACTTCGTTCAACAGATCTGCTTGTCGGTAAATCATGTACAATTGCGCTTGGGGATAGTCGACCAAGAGTTGATCGAAGGCACTTAAAATGGTCAGTGGATCTTTATTGTCATTCAAATGGCCTACCCAAAGTACGACGGGTTGACCTTTCAGCCCGCTAGATTGTCGACTCTGATTGTGCTCCATTTTACGAAAGTGAGTCGATCCTTCCATAACGTAATACAAAGGGCTGTTGAGAGAAAAAATTTTCTTTTCTTGCCAAATTTTTTCTTGTCCACGCGCACAAAACAAAAAAGCATTGATTTGGGAGAAAACCCGTTCTTGTATTATATTGCGCAGCCAATACCGCGGGGTTTCCCCATGGTTTTGTAACAGCAAGGGGGTTTGGCGGATGGCTAGTCGTTTGGCCAAATCGCGGTGTTGAAGCACCTTGTTGAAGTTGTGAGCATGAACGACATCTGCTTTTTGGGCGACGACCAAGCGATGCATTTTTTTGGGGATTTGCCAGAAGGTGAGTTGGGGCCCATAGCGATCATGGACAAAAAGATAATCGATGCCTTCTCGTTGGATTCGATCCTCTTTTTTGAACCGAACGACGGCACTGACTTTACAACCGTTTTGCTGGAGTGCAGTACACCATTCGGTCAAACTGTGGTAGGCTTCCAGTAATGCTTCCGCATCGGGAAAATCCTCATGGTACTCATGGGCGACAAAACAGATGTGTAAGGGTGGCGTAGGAGGCATGGAGGATAAAGATGGTAAAATTTCGCCTAAATTAGAACAGATTGTGATAATGAACAAACTCCGCTATGCATTTCAGGTCTTTTATTACGATTGGAAATGCCGATTGCTGAAAGGCTTGCGTTGGGGACAGCGTTGGTGGTCCCCTCAAGCGAGCGGTTCGAGCTACCTGTTTGTTCTTTGTCCCCCCTATGGTGGCTCTACTTTGGTGCAGGAATTATTGAGTACTTCGGCCAGCGTTAGTCCCAACAATATTTTTGGTACGCGGGAAGGGCAGGGTTTGCCTGAGGCCCGTCAGCTCTTTGATTACCAAAGATTGTGGGACCCTTCCTATGAGTTGCCCTGGGAGCAAATGCGGCAAGTGTGGCATCAGTATTGGGAGCTTTCCAAACCCATTTTATTGGACAAAAGTCCGAGCAATTTATTGAGGGCTGCATCGATCGAACAAGCCTTTCTGCCCGCGTATTTTGTAGTGGTTACCCGTCATCCTTTGGCGCATTGTGAAAGTTTGATCCGAAGGGATGGCAAAACGGCTAGGGAGGCCGCGCAATTTTGTTTGGATTGTCTCAAAGCACAGCGAAAGAATCTGGAAAATTGCCAACGCGCACTTTGGTTGTCTTACGAAGCCTTGGTACAATTTCCGGAAAAAGCCGTTCAGGATTTGGTGCAGTTTTTACCCCAATTGGAGGCGCCAGATATCCAGCGTCAGTTCAAGGCCCACAATTATTTGGGACGTGCTTTACCCATCACTGATCTCAATCAGGAAAAAATAGATCGACTTAGTCGGGGACAAATCCAGGAAATTAAGGAAGTATTCGAAACGGAATTGGATATTTTATCTTATTTTGGCTATTCGTTTTGATCCGTTAAAGTAAAATATTTTGAAAGCACCTAGTACTGCTCCCCAAGTCGTTTTGTTTAACCCCCGAAGTGCTAATTCCAAGCATCGGGTTCCCAATAGTATTTTGCAAGTCGGGGCATCAATACAGGGTCGGTTTGATTACGTTTTTGTGGATGGAAATCGGGAGGAAGATCCCTGGTCGACCATTGAGTCCTATTTGAAAATGGGGTCCTGTCGGTATTTGGGGATGACGGTGATGCCGGGGCCACAATTGCAACAAGCCATTCCTTTTGCCCAGCGTGCCAAAGAAAAATATCCAGACATCATCAATATTTGGGGAGGATATTTTCCTTCTAATCAGTCTAGAGTAGTGATTGAGGCACCTTACATCGACTTTATCATCAATGGTCCGGGGGATAAAAGTTTTCCGGCGCTTCTGGCTGCCATCGAAGCGGGAAGTCCTTATGAATTTATTCCCAACTTGATTTATCAGACGGTAGACGGAAAGATGGTCAAGACCCTGAAAGAACAGTTGTTGGATCAAGATGCTTTGGCCGAATTGCCTTACGATTATCTCGATACTTTTTATCCACTCAAAGATTACTTAGCTCAAACTTATCTGGGCAAACGGACCCTGGCTTATCATTCCAGTGTGGGCTGTCCTTTTAAATGCTCTTTCTGTGCGGTAGTTCCCATTTATGAGGCACGGTGGCGAGGAAAAAGTGCGGAAAATATCTATGAAGATGTCAAGAAGATTAAGGAAAAATACGGGGCAGACTCCGTGGAGTTTCACGACAATAATTTTTTCGTTTCCGAGAAAAGAGTCGTCGCCTTTTCCAAGCTAATGATGAATGAGAATATGACTTGGTGGGGAGAAGGGCGTATCGATACCATTGATCGCTACAGTGATGAGAGTTTGCACTTGATGCGCAAAGCGGGTTGTAAAATGATTTTCTTTGGTGCAGAAAGTGGAAGTGATAAGATTCTTGAGCAAATGGATAAAGGAGGGAAGCAAACGGCAGAACAAATCAAGCGTTTTGCTGGTCGCATGAAGAAAGTTGACATTATTCCGGAGTATTCCTTTGTCCTGGGTATGCCCGCAGATAGCCCCGAAGAAGTGATGGAGCAAATTGATGCGGACATCGAATTCATCAAGACCATCAAATCGGTGAATCCGGATACGGAAATCATCATTTATGTGTACAGTCCGGTACCTACAGAAGGTTCTGAACTCTATCAACGCATTACCGCCGCAGGTTTTAAGTTTCCAGAAAAACTGGAAGATTGGCTACGACCAGATTGGCAAGCCTTTGACCTTCGCAAAAACCCCTTGACCCCTTGGCTGGAACCCTACATGGTAGATCGAATCAAAAATTTCGAGACCGTGTTAAACGCCTACTATCCAACAGCGGCAGATATAAAACTGACCATTTTTCAACGCAAAGTCATGCGTCAGCTTTCTTCGCTTCGCTATCGTTTCAACTGGTTTCGCTATCCCTACGAGTTGAAAGCTTTGCAAAAGTTTTGGTTGCGCTATCGTCAACCTGAAATTGAGGGCTTTTGAGCATGAGAGGACTGCTACGCAAAATGGTACAACCCTTGTTGTGGAAGGGCTATCGTTGGTATCTAAGAAAAAAGCGCTGGTATCATCATGATGGATTGGCGATCTGTATCTATCCTTCCGTATTTCACCCGGGTTGGTTGGGAACGACCAAGAATTTGCTTCACTTTATCCGATCATTGGAGCTCAAAAACAAACAGATGTTGGAGTTGGGGGCAGGGAGTGGGCTACTTTCCTTGTGGGCCAGTCGGGCGGGGGCTCGGGTAACGGCTTCTGACATCAATCCTTTGGCGATCCAATCCATTCAAGAAAGTGCTCAACGCAATCAGCTGTCTCTGACCGTCATTCATTCCGACTTATTTACGGCAATTCCTCCTCAAGTTTTCGATGTGATGCTGATCAATCCTCCCTTTTATCCCCAGCAACCTCAAAATGATCGGGAACGCGCTTTTTTTTGTGGCCCCAATTTCGAGTACTTCCACCAACTATTTGCCACCATCCAATCTTACCTTGCTCCTCAAGCAGAAGTTTACATGATTCTCACCGACGATTGTGATCTAAAAACCATTGGTGACCTAGCAAAGCAGTCTGCCATTCAAATGACCTTAAAAGAAAAGGGAACGCATTGGCAAGAAGAGCATTTGGTGTATCAATTGGTCTTTACAGAGAGAGGAGAACAGTAGGATGGAAGTGGACGAAACAGTGGTCCATCCTACTGTTTTATTTAAGACAGTTGTTGCTTGGGAACAAACGTATCCGCCAGAAATTTCTCAAAAGGAAATTGAAACAAGTTCATCTCACAGCGAAGTTGAGCCAACCACTGCAAGGGAAGAATGAGGAACCGACGGCGAGTGCCCGCCAATTTATTGTAAAACTTGAAGCGCTCGATCAATTGGTATTTTTGTGGCGTCACCCATGGTCCCGAAGATCCGATGTAATCAAAGTCGGCCCACTCTTCAATCGTCTTGGGCAACTGGTAGCCTTGTGCCACCACGTCTGCCGTAATTTTCGAACCGGGATAGGGTTTAAAATAAAAAATGGGAGTGGTAAATCCACTGTGCATGCTATTGAGTTCTCTCGCTACTTTTAGCGTATCTCGTACACTTTGCTCACTTTCGTTGGGAAAACCAACGATGAAGGGGAAGATGACGTGAATGTCTCTTTGGGCACATCTGCGAGCGGTTTCGTATACCTGCTCGATTTTGATGTCTTTGACGAGCCAGTCCATCATTTCTTGAGAACCAGATTCTACCCCGACCAATACTCTGCGCAGTCCTCCTTTTTTACAAAGGTCAAAATCTTCATCACTCATTCTGGAGCCCTGATCAGCCCGCATGGTTCCTGCCCAGGTACTTTTGATGTCGCGATGGAGAAACTCTTCAGCGATTTGTGCTACCCTTTGTCGTTTGGTAAAAAAGGTTTCATCCTGAAAGTTGATGTCGGTAAAGCCATATTTTTTTTGCCAAAAGGACAATTCTTCCCCCATACGTTCGGGCTGAATGGCCGTCCATTTTCGACTAAACACAAAAGGGTCCGCACAGAAGGTGCAGCGAAAGCGACAGCCAGTGGAAGAGATATAATCAAATTGTCTGCGCTTCTTTTTTTGGAAATACCGTTCTACATTGATCAACTCGTAATCGACACGGGGCAGAAAGTTCATATCCTCCAGGGGGCGACCAGGGTTTTTGATGATGTGGCCAGAAGCATCTCGGTAGGTAATGCCTTGGACCGAGCTCACATCTGCACCGCTATCAAAACAGGCCACGAGTTCGCGAAAAGTCGCCTCTCCTTGTCCTTGCACGGTTAGGGTAACGGCGGGCTCATCGCGCAAAGTTTCCTCGGCAAATAAAGAGGTATGCCAACCTCCCCAAATAATGGGCAATTGTGCTTCTTGAGCGCGAACGGCCCGGGTGACTTTCAGAGCATCATTTAAGGGGTTTCCAGTCAGTGAGGTAATGCCGAGACAAAGGGCATCTTTGGCATGTTCGAGGACCTGCTTTAGCGGCTTGGTATCCACTCGGCCATCGATAATCACTACTTCATAATGTTGGGGATCAAGCGCGGAGCCAATGGCCATTAGTGCTAGAGGCATATCGTAGAACACCGCTTTGGGGTTGTACAGCACTATTTTCTTACGTTTCATACGTGGACTTTGATGGAGCTTTTGCGTCAACAAATATATTCTATTTCAACCACTTTTCATGTATTTGCTCATGGATAATCTGATGCCCTGTCTCGTTGAGATGGGGGTCGTTGTTATAATAAACTGCTTGAATGGAATCTCGTTGACGCAAATGGGGTAGTAGATTGATAAAATGGACGCGATCATTTTGGAGTTGAGATTTCAAATAATCGAAAAAGGGATATTCCTCTTGGGTGATGGAAGAGGCATCCATTATGGCGCCGATCTTTTGGAGTCGTTCTACATAAGGATGGCCCAATTGTGTACAATGGGGAATGGGTAAAATGAGTACTTTACATTGAGGGGGCAACTGCTGGATCATCCGTCGGATGGATTGCGTGAGCTCTTGCAAATCCTCTTTTCGTTTTCCCTGTAAAAGGATGGTGTTTTGAATCAGCTCGGGTTCCGCTCGAAACAACATCTTACTTCGTTGGCTGTATTTTTCTTGGGAAAATACTTCCAGTAATTTGGGGTCAATCGTTGAAGGCAGATCCTGGTAAACGGCCTGCCGGACTTGGGGTAATTTGGCATTGAGGTAGCCAAGCACCCAAATTCGATCGGCCAACCACCAATATATTTTGCGCAAGCGAGAAATATGGGGACTCTGTAAGGGGTGACGCCATTCCAAGAGGTCATTGCCCACATAAATTTGGTAAATAAATAGGTCGGGTTGAAATTGCTGAATCCGAGTGGGGAGCAGTAGGGCATGTTGTCGGGCACAGGTTCCCGGAATGGCAGCATTGACGATTTGGTAATGGGGGAGTGTAGCCCTCAGTTGGTTGACGTAGCCTTTGGGATCTGCACTGAACGAATCGCCTAGGACGAGCAAAGTAGAATCTTTATTGGCCTTAAGACTGGCTGCCGGATTGAGGGTGAGGAGATTGCCCCGGTAAAAGTCAAACCAATAACAGCGAAAGCACAGCTCCAAAAGGAAAAGCACGGTCAATAGTAAAAAGGCGCAGTAGATCAGGCTTCGGCCTATTTTTTTGATCACAACACGAATTTTTGCTGGAATATACTAAAAATCTAGAGCGAAAATTTTTTCTTTGTCGAAATGAGTAAAATACTAGGAATTTCTGCATACTATCACGATGCTGCCGCCGCTCTGGTGCAGGATGGGGAGATTGTTGCCGCCGCTCAGGAAGAACGCTTTTCCCACCAAAAGCACGATCCAGGATTTCCGAGCCAAGCCATTCGCTATTGTTTGGAAGAAGCGGGCTGTCGATTGGACGATTTGGATGCGCTGGTATTTTACGACAAACCTTTGCTCAAATTTGAGCGATTACTGGAAACGTATTACGCTTTTGCGCCCAAGGGGTTTGGTTCTTTTGTCCAATCCATGCCGCGATGGGTCAAAGAACAGCTACTGTTGAAAAATGTGATTCGCAAGGCACTAAAAGATGTGGAGCCTTACGATCAAAAGCGACTCAAATTGCTTTTTAGTGAGCATCATTGGTCGCACGCTGCCAGTGCTTTTTATCCTTCTCCTTTTGAGGAAGCTGCCGTATTGACCATCGATGGAGTGGGGGAATGGGCCACGACCACTTTGGGAAGAGGCAAGGGGGGGCAACTCGAAATTTTGCGAGAACTTCATTTTCCCCATTCTTTGGGCTTGTTGTACAGCGCCTTTACTTATTTTCTGGGCTTTCGGGTCAATTCGGGGGAGTATAAATTAATGGGTTTGGCCG
>JBCCSR010000130.1:0-9123 GCA_039199865.1 Bacteroidota bacterium | reverse complement strand
TTGCCGATGCTATGGTGACTGTCAATAGTACAATAACAACTACCGATCAATACGGTCACTTTTTTATTGAAAATGCTACGCTCAATGCTTTGGGAGCTTTGGTCAAAGTAGAGAAAGCGGGTTATTTTGCGGGAAGCAGACGCTTTTTCCCCATAGAAGGAAATCAGAGTAGAGTGAAAATTCAACTACTGGAAAAAAACTTTGATGCTACTTTTGAGGCAAGTAATGGTGGCAACATTACACTCAACAGTGGAGCTGCCCTTGAATTTGCCGCCAACACCATTGTCGACGCTAGTGGAGCTGTTTACTCTGGAACAGTACGGGTGGCCGGTCAATGGATGGATCCCTCCGCTTTCGTAACCCTCGATCAAATGCCAGGAAATTTACAAGGGGTAAATCGAGTTGTAGAAGACGTTGCCTTGGGCACTTACGGTATGTTGGCCGTAGAGTTGGAAGGAGACAATGGCGAGGCATTAAATATAGCGGAAGGAAGTGGGGCAATCATCACCATGCCAGTTCCTGCTAGTATGCTCAGTAGTGCTCCTGCGCAAATTCCACTTTGGGCATACGATGAAACTTTGGGTTTGTGGATAGAGGAGTCTACAGCAAGTTTGCAAGGAAACAGCTATGTAGGAGAAGTGGGGCATTTCTCTTTCTGGAATTGTGATATTCCCTTCGAGTACGTCAACTTGGAAATGACCTTAATCGATGACAATGAGCACCCACTAAATAATTATTTGGTCACCTTGACTATTGACAACACGAGTGGCATCTTGACGAGTGGTTCTGGCTATACCGATCAAAATGGAAATGTTTCTGGCGTTATTCCTGCCAATGAAATGTTGACGATGGAAGTCTTGGATGCTTGTGGCTATGTTTTGTTTGCTCAAGCAATTGGTCCTTTTGATATGGATACGAACCTAGGCAATAAGATCATTTCCGGAGCAGGTGTCAACTCGACTACAGTGAGTGGTAATTTGTTGGATTGTAATGGAAATCCATTGACAAATGGACTTGTCTCCGTATCTTTTGCTGGCCAAGTGATTTATCACTATCCGAGTACTGCTAGTTTTTCGCTGACTTTTCCTTCTTGTGCATCCACAGAAGCAATGGAAGTTCGTGCCATTAATCCGAATGAAATGGAACAAAGCGACCCCATCAGCCTAAGTCCCAACAGTAATAATGACTTAGGAG
This sequence comes from Bacteroidota bacterium, assembly GCA_039199865.1. Lineage (GTDB taxonomy): Bacteria > Bacteroidota > Bacteroidia > Chitinophagales > Saprospiraceae > JALZUU01. The sequence continues at coordinate 7,929 of JBCCSR010000130.1, read as the reverse complement.
ACATTAATGCTTGTGGGGGTCCATTGGAAAATTATGTTTCAATTACGATAAACGGTGAAAGTCATACTTATCCGGAAGTAAGTAAGATAACAACTAGCTCTCAGATTGTCTACATTTATTCACAAGGAGATACTTTTAATGTTGGTATTGGATTTCTTGAAGATGCATCTGGTCAAATATTAGATGTTTTTTTTAGAGACATTCGCTACGATCCTTTGGGCTGGAATTTTTCCAATCCCGCAGGCAGTATTACCAATGACATTCTTATCCTAAACCATTTTGAAGTAACCCAAGATGATGTCATGATAAAAGGAAATTTCTCGGGAGAATTGACGGATGGTAATGGAGACATATTACCCATGTCTGGATTCTTTAGTGTTTCATTATGATAAAAATGGTTGCATCATTTTTATGAAAAACGAATCGTCTCGAAGTATTAATCCTACTTTGAGATGATGCGCTTTTTTGTTGAAAATAAATCAAAGACGTGCTTTCGGAACGACAAATTATAGAAGGTTGTCAGGCGAGAAAAAAGTCCAGCCAAAAGGAATTGGTTCTACGTTACTCGGCCATGCTAATGGCTGCTTGTCGAAGGTATGTTAAGGACGAAGCTACCGCAAAAGATGTATTGCAAGAAACGTTTATCCGAATATTTACGCACATTGATAAGTATCAGCCAATCGGGCCTTTTGAAAATTGGATGAGGAGAATTGCGGTTCGTTGTGCATTGACTTGGTTGGACAAAAGTAAGTTTAAAAAAGAAACGGAGTTGACCGTTCAGCATTTGAACGGAGCCGTCGAACCCGATGTCTATCATTATTTAGGTTTTGAAGAAATCAACAAACTCATTGATGAATTGCCACTTGGTTACCGAACCGTCTTCAACCTTAGGGTCGTCGAGGGATATAGCCACAAGGAAATAGCGGAGTTATTGGAGATCCAGGAAAGTGCTTCGCGTTCACAATTGGCAAGGGCCAAACGAATGCTACGCAAGCGAATCAATTTATTTAATGCTCAAAAAAGAGCTTCCATATGAAATGGGAAAGGTTTAAGAATAGATTTAAAAAAGATGCTCACCAGGAAAAAGTGGAGGTTGATGCCTCTGCTATCTGGGAGGCCATTGCTTCAGACGTAGAGGCCTTGAATCAAAAAAAGCTCAGAAGAAGACGCTTTATTTTTTGGTTGCTAGGAACGGGGTTTGCTTTGGGCGGCTTAGCTGGATTTCTGCATTTCAATCTTAGCGAACCAGAAACGACTTTGGTCCAAAATCAATCTAGCCCTATAGCTTTGGGGCAAGAAGAGCGATCTACTGCTAAGCGATCCTCCACAAATATTTTCGATGCGCCAACCATTACTCCTTCGATTGCAAGTCAAGCTGACGGAGCGAATTCATCCCTAACTTTCCCACAGTTAGCTCCAAAAACAAATGCAACTTCCGGTACTCAAGATCAGGGCTCGAAGCCAAGCGCTTTTGATAGGGAAGTTCGCCCTGCAAAGGCACTAAAATCTGATTCAGTTCCCTCCCTGAACCTCAATGATCGTCTACGAAACACAAGTTCACCCAAATCAACGGTCGAGACAGAAACGACCTCATCTACCATCACAAAAATTCAAAAACGAACGGTTTCCAATGAAGCCGACCTACCCGAAACATCCGATCCCATACCAGGTATTGTTGGAGTTGAGGATCACCCGAAACAATCAAGATCTGGCTTAACAAATTTGGAACAAAAGCAATTGTTTGTCAAAGAGAAGCCCCATCTGCTTTCCAGTTTGTTCCTTTTTGAGCTAAAAGGCAAAGCGGTTTTGGACCGTATTGAATTAGACAAACAGCAAATACAATTGTCATTGCCGGACAGCGAGTTTGCGGAAGCTGCGGCTAGAAAAAATAAGCGAAATCGGAACCGATTTTTTGTTAGTGCAAGTGGAGGGCTGAGTTTCATCAATCGAAGCCTGGTCAATAAAAATAACTTGAGTAGCGTCCTGCTCCAAAATCGAGCGCAATCTGAAAGGCCATTAGAAGCCATGCAATACGGCTTGTCATTTGGGCTACAACATCGCTCTGGACTTCGGTTTTCCCTGGGCATCCAACATACGAGCATTGCGGAGCGATTTGAATTTACCGAAACTCGAACGGCGATGGATTTGATAGAAGGTGTCCTAACTTTGCGGATCAATACTTTAGGAGATACCATACCAATAATGGGAATGCTACCAAGAACGACCACGACCACAACTCAAATTGAGGTATACAATACTTATCAGTTGATTGACATTCCCTTATCCATTGCCTATTATCATGCTTTCAATGAAAAATGGGTGCTAGGCCTTGAAGCCATGATTGCGGCCAACCTCTCTTTGAAGACGGCAGGATCAATCGTAGATGAAAACGAGTTGGAACTAGACATCAAAAGCAATCAATCGACTTTGTTTAGATCAAGGGTTGGATTGAATTATCAATTTGGCCTTGCGGTAGAGCGGATGCTCTCAGACAAATTAGCTTTGAGTGTTGCACCTTTTATTCGAATTTTTCCCAAGGACTTTTCCGTATCGACTTATGCAATTGCTCAGAAATATACTTTACTGGGAGGGCGGCTAGGGCTGATGTATCGCTTCTAAAAGGCGCTTCCCAAAAGACCAGATCTGCATAACTCTTGTTGAGTAGGTAGGTCTTAAATTTCTTCTTCTGTACTACTGGCCCGTTAAGTGCAATTCCCATTTGCCATTAAAAATCTTATCTTTAAGGCGGAGTACCTAGTGAACTAGATGCCCTTAGCCGCCGTTTACCATGTACTTGGTGTTCGTTGGAATTCAATAAGATAAGATGAAGATTCCTTTTAAAATTCGTTTATTGCTTTGGTGGCTCAATCGACAGAAGGGACCACAGCTTCAGGATTTGACGCCCGAGCAGGCTCGTCGATCTATTCAGCGGAAGTCCAAATTTGTTGAGCCCTTGATCGACTATCCAGCAATTGCGCTGGCCCGTGTTTTTGATTGCGAAGTTGCGGGTCGAGATGGAGACATTCCCGTACGTATCTATCAGGCGAATAAAGGCGAGAACCTTCCGATTATCGTTTACATTCACGGAGGAGGTTTTGTCTTACGGAGCATTGATTCTCATGATAAAGTTTGTCGAAGGCTATCTCGCGATAACCGTGCGGTGGTCATTTCCATTGGTTATCGTTTGGCACCAGAGCATCCTTTTCCAGCAGCAGTACACGACTGTTATGATGTTGTGAAATGGGTCAAAGAAGCTGCGGATGTTCACGGAGGCGATACAAGTCGCTTGGTACTCATGGGCGATAGTGCTGGAGGCAATTTATCAACGGCCGTATGTTTGATGTCTAGAGATTTGGGAGGACCCGAAATTACTTATCAAGTGTTAATCTATCCTTGTACTGATGGCACACTGAGTGCTCCCTCCATTCGCAAATACGGAGAGGGTTATTTGTTAACGGAAAAAATGATGCATTGGTTTTTGGGACATTACAAGTCCAAAGAAGAAGACATTCATTCTCCTTATCTGTCGGTGCTGTTGGCCAAAGACTTATCCAATTTGCCACCTGCTTTTGTCCTTACTGCCGAGTATGATCCGTTAAAAGATGAAGGAAAGCAATACGCAGAACGGTTGATGGCTGCCGGAAACGAAGTCATTTACAAGGACTATGGAGGAATGATCCACGGGTTTGTCAGTATGCCTAAAATGTCGAAACGCGTTCTAGATGTCTATCGGGACATTCAGCAAGCATTGACTCCAGTATTGGCAAAGAGCAAAAAACAAAGCGTGTAAGTTTGTAAAGCATGAAGCAAAGATCGAGTGAGGAAATCGTTAATGGTTTGAGGTCTACTTCCCAAGTGGAAGTGAATGACACCATGCATTATTTATACGAACGCATGTATCCGACGGTCCAAAAACTCATTCTCAACAATAAAGGCAATCAGGAGGAAGTTCCAGATGTATTTCAAGACGGTTTGGTCATTTTGTATAAACTGGCTTTACAGGGAAAAATTGATCAAGATACCAAGGTAGAAGGTTACCTTTACTCGATTTGTCGTAATCTTTGGTTGAAGGAGTTAAAGAAAAAAAAGCGAACGACCAGTTTGACCGAAGAAATGCAAGCCATTCCAGTAGAAGATTTGTCGATCAAATATTATATCTCTGGAGAACAAAAAGTACTCTTTGAAAAATTATTGTCTCAATTGGGAGACGATTGTTATCAACTGCTGACGCATTTTTATTTTGAGAAGCGACGAATGAAGGAAATTGTGGAGTTGATGGATTTCTCTAGTGAGCAAGTGGCCAAAAACAAAAAATCAAAGTGTATGAAAAAGTTACGTGAATTGATTGAAAAATACAAGATCAAGCGTGATTTCTTCTACTAAAAGAATTAACTTTCAACGGACTGAGCAGCGCTAAACAACAGGCTAAATTAACAGATGGAAGAGTTTTATTCACAAATTGATGCATATCTTCAGGGCTCCCTTCAAGGAGAAGAACGAACTGCGTTTGAACAACAAATGCAGAGCGATGCCGATTTGTCTAGAGCAGTGGAAGAGCAGAGAAAAGCCATGCAATTGTTGGATATCGTCCACAACAGTAGGCTAAAAGCCAATTTACAGGAGATCCATCAGAATGTAGTAAAAAAGGAGCCCCCCACAACGCCCAAATCAAAAGGAGCCAGTAAGTGGTGGGGGCTACTAGTGGTTTTGGCTTTGCTGTTGGCCTTGTTTTATTTTTGGAAAAATCAATCGAGCCCCCAGGAAGGTAGCCCCCCTGATCCTAAAATACTTTATGCCGAATATCATGAGACCTATCCAGTCAGGATTGCTTCGCGCAGCCAAGATACTGATCCTCGTTTGGTCGAAGCCAGTCAGGCCTACCAGTCTGGTAATTTTGTAATCGCTTTACAAAAATTTGAGGCATTGATCACCAATGCCGAACCCGCAATTGCTTATTTCGCTACTGGCCTTTGTCATCTTGAGTTGAGGCAATTTGAAGCTGCACGCCAGGTTTTTCAAAACCTACTTAGTGATCCGCTCTACGGAGAACCCACCCAATGGTATCTATCCCTTGCCTTGCTCCAACTCAACGACTTGGAAGGTTGTAAAAAGCAACTGAAAGCAATTCAGGACCCATCTGAATTCTATACTCAAGCACAGCAATTGCTGAATTCACTAAACTAAGCCAGTCGTATCATTCCATTTTTTTAGATTAAAAGCGGTTACGTTTTCTACTCCAATTAGAATGAGAAGGAAAGCCTTTATAGCATCAAGCAGTCATTAGCTAAAAATAAGGAGGAGTTGAAATCCACTATTTTTAACTAATTCTTTTATTCGGGATCTTCATTATTCATCATGATGAAGATTCCCTTTTCCTGGCTTAGCTGAGTGGTGAGGGTTTTGAGCCAACTTTTTCTTTGAGTAGGCCGTCACTGAGGATATCCTATTTTCTTTTTCCCTTTCATTTCGATCGACGGTTTGACTAGGCCATTGGTCTTTATTAGACGCGCTGGAGCACCAAATAACTTAAGATAATTTTAGATCCACCATCTTTGAATGGTCATTAAAAGTTATCAAAAAAATTTAAAAATCTCCTTGAAATGAAAGCGCTGAAAAAACTTTGTTTGTCTATCTTATTCATTATCTCCTCTATCCTTTTTGTTTATCTCTTGGGCACTTCTGCCGAGAGGCAAAGGAATCATTACGATTACTACAACCCAGATCTTGATGAACATCAATACGATTCGGAAAATTCTGATCTCAATCCGGAAGACAATGCCTATTACTTTGGATCGACTCTTCCCGTAGTAGAAGTAATTGCAGATAAAATGCGAGGTAAGGAAACCTAGTACGGCCGGAAAAAATACGATTTGAAATCCAGAAATAAGAACAGTTCTTGCTTCTGGATTTCAAATCACAGCAGTTGAATCGCTATGGACGAATAATGATCAATCGGTTGCCAGGAAAAGTGACCACTCACCAAAGGTACAACATAACTGCTAGGAGCTAGAGCGGTAGTGTTGATGCGGGTGGAGGCTTGCCTCGGGTATCCACGTAAAATTTACCTTAGGCTATTGCCTGGCACTTGCCTCTAATGGGCTACTTTTTCAAAGTCTTAAAAGGAATCCTTAAATTTGACAATCGATTACAAAAGCAGTAAAAATTAAACCGTTAACAATGAAAGTATATTGGGTATTATTCGTAGTGATATTATGGAGTGGAAAATCCTTGGCGCAAGCGCCAGCGAAGTCCAGTACGAAGGAGGCACCGAAGTCGATATTTATCATACAGGTGAATGGTAAGGAGCAGGTACTATCCGAGGGACAGGACTACCAAATTGATGCAAACACCTCTATCTCCGTAAAATTGGCGGACTTTAGACAATTTGATATTGGGACCATTTCTTTTGACTATCCAAGTAATTTTGGTTTTTCCTACGAAGAAGATTTAGGGTATAAGAATTGGACACTGGACGGCAATGACTTCTTAATCTTTTACTTCGAGTTTGATGCAAAAGTGGAGAAAACGGAGTTTATCAACGAAATGCTTGTCCAATTTGGGGAGGGGAATTATCAAGTGGAAGAAAAGCCAATCAACGTGGGAGCAAAGTTGACCGATGGGACCAGGGCCAACATTTCTATCCTTGGGCAAATCATTACCATAGAATGTTTTGAACTTGGCCAGGGTGAAGATTTATCCAGATTTATTGTTTTTCAGGATACCAGAACTGTACCGGAAAGCCCTTCCGAGGAAGCCACCAAAACCCTGAAGATGATTGAAGAAACGCTAAGATACGATTAGCCACAAAAATGATGAGACATCATTGAATTTATAGGATGTTCCGATATTGATCATTGGCGCGGAGATAGGCGATTTTTGCTGCAAATAGCTGCCCCATTTTTTCGGCTCTATCCTTGGCATCCTCCGCTTTTGCTCCAGCAAAATATTCGTCGATTGTCCCTTTAAATAAACCCACCCATCGTTCAAAATGCTTTGCTTCGAGCGGGAGTGGTGCATGCTTGGCAAAGGGATTGCCCCGGTAGTCCACTTGTGAAAACAAGACGGTATTCCAAAAACTGTACATACGCTCCAAATGCTTGGGCCAGCCCTGGTCTTGAATTTTGGCCGCAAAAACGGGTCCCAGTAAGGCATCTTTCTGCACTTTGGTGTAAAAGCTGTCGACAAATATCTTGATGTCTGATTTATCCGAGATGTCCCTCATATCGATATACTTTTAGGAAACAAAAGAGGAGTAGCAACAATTTGACTACTTCAAAAACAATGTAAAGCAAATGGTGGATACTTTTCTCGATGTCTACGCCCTGGATGATTTGTTCTGCCCGAACATCCAGAATGGGAATCAACCAAACCGTTTGTAGCAATACCAGTAAGATGGGAAGGGTCAAACCAACTTTGAGCGAGAAGTTGATACTTTTAAATTGTTGAAAAAGCCAGATCCCTATTACGAGGGAAAAGCCAATTTCAAATTTATTCAATGCCGCAAATACCAATCTCCCAATTCCCAATCCTAGTGGAAGGGTAATATTGGGTGCTCTAAACTTAAGCGGGGCCTCCACAAAAGAAATACCGAGAAGCATGCCAATCCAAACACCAATGAATAGTAAAGTAATCAGTTTTAAATTCATCGCACAAAATACTTACCTGGGAAAATAGTTATCCCTTTGCTTGTTGTATGATTTTGAAGGAAAGATACCAACAATTTTTCAACATTTCCGGTGACTAAAGTCATTAGTTTTACTAAAGTTTACAGCACTTCTCTTGGCAGAGCATTTTTTAGGCTCAGCAAAATAGATGAGCTCAGATCGTTTACTCATGATCCATCCACTGATGAATGCTTATGTCAATTATTGGCAATGATTCACAGCTGCAAATCTCGACAATCGGCCTCAACCCTTTGACAAAATGCTG
>JBCCSR010000129.1:0-9126 GCA_039199865.1 Bacteroidota bacterium | reverse complement strand
CAGATGCCAGGGCCGGAGCAGAACAGGCTGCAATCGATTTGTATGGCTTGGGGAGTCCTGAATACAATGCGGTATACGAGGCTTGGAATGCGGTAGGCGTTCCTTCCCAAACAGCACTGGCCTATGCTGCCTCTCCACTTGATTTCGAGGAAGTGTACCTCACTTATGGGGATACCCTTGAGTTGAATATTCTGAATATGGGATTGGGAGCACTCACCATTACGGATATGCTGATTGACAATCCACTGTTTGGAGTAGACCAAAGCAATTTCACCATTAACGCAGATTCCAATTATTGGGTAAAAGTGCATTATACCCCAACGCTCGTTCAGGCAGATTCAGCGACCTTGAGCATTATTACCGCCACGGATACCCTTGACGTCCAATTAAAAGGGACGGGCATTGACTTTCCAATCCAAGTCGTCCAACCAAACGCATTGAGCGGAACGGTGCACTCTGGCGATAGCCTCTTCCAATCTTTCTTTATCAAAAACACTGGATTGGGAGATTTAAACTGGAACCTGTCTTTGGTGGCTCCTCTAAGTGCTAATGTCACTGCCGGACTTGTTGCTCCGGCTGACTCTACGGAGGTCCTACTCACCTTCGATGCCAGTGGAATGATCGCGGGCAATTATTCCTATCATCTCCCCCTCCAGTCCAATGCACCAGTTGGGGGGATGAGCAGTATTCCCTATTCGGTAGTGATCACGGGTACTCCCCAAATAGCAGTTGTCGATAGCATCCAGCTGGGTACCGTTTATTCAGGGGTAAGTATCAACAAATCGCTATGGATCAACAACGTTGGGTATGATACTTTGAGAATAGATAGCATCCGCTGCCGTTCAGCCATTGTTGAGCTAGACCAGTATGATGGGCAAACAATAGCTGCCTTGGAAAGTACTAAAAATAGAATAACCTTTACCCATTTGCCCCTAGGAGCAATTCAGGATTCAATCCACATTTACAGCAATGTAGGAACGACGGTGATTGAGGTGCTGGGAACGGTCAACCCCTCCCCTATTGTATTGAGTCATACTAGCCTTGACTTTACCATCTTATCCAGTCAAAGTGATAGTGCGATCCTTACCTTAAACAATGTCGAAAATACTGCGATCAACTGGAATTTAATTCCCTCTGATACCTTTCAACTGTCTACCACCACTCAGCCCTCCCTACACACGATTACCAAAGCACTAATGCTTCCGTGTTTTGATCAATTTTTACTGAGCTCAGAATGGAACAACTTCAACCTAGCGTATTCCGATGTTGAGTTGGATGTCACTACCTTGAGCAATCCAACCTTTACGTATCAAGACCTAGTTGATTCGGGAGCGGATGTACTGGTTTTAGGACGTACGTTGTTTTTCCCACTGGGCAGTAGCCAGATAGATGCAATTATAGATTATGTCAACGCAGGACATGGCTTTGTTGCTTATCACGGTGCATTAGAAGATTTATCTCCTTCTGACGAGCAACACCGATTGGCATCGCTTTTTGGATTAAGTGAAAACGTAGACTATACCAACGACAACAATTTTGATCGAACGTCTGTAACCACCATAAATCACGAAATTTTTGCCGGATTGTCCAATCCCCTTAACTTTTACAACTCCAATACAATAGTTCCCAATGTCCCTTGGAGTGATGCCAATTTACAAGGCAAAACCTTGGCGACTTCTCCCGATGAAAAAGCCATCACGGTGAGCAACTTTAATCGGGTCTATTATAGTGACTATCGACATTTTTCGGGCCATTATCCATCTCGCCGATTTCTTCGCAATGCAATCAGATTTGCGGACAAAGGGCTGGGCTCAGTTGAAGTCAACACCTCATCCGGTACTCTAAGTAACAATGGCACAATTCAAACAACAATTAAAATGCATACCAAAGGCCTAAAGGAAGGCAATTATCAATATTGGCTCAACCTACATCATGCCGACGATGATCAAATGATTAGTAGGATACCAATCCACCTAAATGTAATTGGTATTCCAGCGATCGAAACTCCAGATTCACTGGTCTTTCCAAATACAAATGTCGGAACCAGTTTCACTAAAAACCTATTGATTGAAAATCAAGGGGCCGCTGATTTGATCATCGACAATTGGGTGTTCAGTGGGACCGATTTTAGTGCCAACGAAACCTTACCCATCACCATTCCTCCCTTCTCCACTCATACCTTAAAAGTGAACTTTCATCCCTCGCAAGGGGGCAATCAAAAGGAGACCCTAACCATCATGAGCAACGATGCAACCCACCCAAGCAAGGTCGTTTGTCTCCGAGGGTTTGGAAAAGAGGTTCCCCAAATGAACGTGGGTGAAACGGCCATTTATGTCACACTCGTAGAAGGAGATTCCACCACAAGAAGCATCAATATTCAAAACCTGGGAAAGGATACTTTACATTGGAATGGCTCCTCTAGTTTTATGGATGTGATGGAAAAATTTACCCTACCCTCATTGGATAACAGCTGGGCTGGCGCCGTTTACCTCAATGATCAAGTTTACATCGGGCACTACAACTCAGGGGGTATTTATACTTTTGACCCGCTTACCCAATCCTTCAATCTAGCTTTTACGATTCCGGCCAATAGAGTCAATCGCATGACTAGCGATGGCAGTCAAATCTACATGACTGTTCCGGGTTTCGGAATCTACAAATACAATACCTATGGAAACTTAACCGACTATTTTACTTTTGCCGAAAACAAAAGCGTCCCTATAACTTATAAGGATGGAGAAATTTGGTTTTCCAATCGGGAAATCTATACGTCCACCAACATCAGAAAAATGGACTTAAGTGGAAACACGACGGGTACTTATCCCATTTCGCCCAGCGACAGAGTGCAGGGAATAGATTGGGTCAATGACAGTACTTTACTCACCTTGGAGTTTGGTCATCCCTTTACGCTCAATCGCTATCACTTTGACGGAAGTCAATTTGTGAAGATAGATACGCTTCCCCAGTACTTTGATGAGTATGGTCGCGACCTAGCCTATCAATTTCCCAACGTATGGGCAACCTCTCATGATGGCAAATTGATGCGCATTGATTATTCTCAAAATGCCATGATTCTATCAAGTTCGAGAAAGGTCCTAGCAGATTCCACGATGGCCGTTGAATACCAGGTAAAAACGACTGGACTCGATCCAGGAAATTATCTTTATCATCTAGATTTCACTTCAAATGATCGGACCATGGATTCCCTACTCATTCCCATTCATCTCACCGTACTGCCTACACCGACTGGAAATACCGCTCCAATCCTCAGTCTAAACGATGTTTCTTTTATTGAAGATGATGCTTTAACCATCAATCTAAAACAAAATATTGACGATAAGCAAAGTCCATTTGAAGATTTGACGCTCAACTTTCAGGTAATTTCAAATCAATCGACAGAAATATCGGGAATAAGCAATAGTGATTTGCATCTCATGCTGGTAGATTCCACCCTACAACTCCATACAACTACCAACATTAACGGCCGCTTTGAAGTTGAGGTACAAGTCCAGGACCCACAAGGATTACTATCCATAGATACCATGCTAGTAGATGTCCTAGCGGTTAATGATGCCCCTTCCTTTAGTTTGATCGGTAATGATACGATTGCGGTCAATAGTGGATGGCGAAACAAAAATAATTTTGCTCATGCAATTGGTGATAATGATTACAATTCGCAAAACCTACAGTTCATCATCAGTAACAATCAGCCTACCTTATTTAAAACCCAACCCACCATCAATGCGACGGGGCAACTGAGTTATGAAGTAAACAGCAATACTTCGGGTGAAGCGACTGTCTACGTCACGCTTCAAGACGATGGAGGCCAAGCCTATGGAGGCCATTATCTTTCCGAATTGGATTCCTTCAAAATTATGGTGCCCAATCAAATTCCCATCATCCATGGGGCCGTCTCCCAACTTTCTACCACTAGAAATACTCCCTTGACCATTGGTCTCGATGATTTAAACGTTACGGATGTAGACAATGTCTATCCCAATGACTTTTCTTTGACGGTACAAAATGGAATGAACTACACCGTCGCTGGAAATACGATTACTCCGGCCTTGGGTTTTCTGGACACTTTATTGGTCCCCGTCATGGTCAATGATGGAATCGACAATAGCAGTCCAATGATTTTAAAAATTGCAGTTACGCCATCCCTTCCCGTAGAATTGAGCCTCTTTCAAGCGAAACGGCTCGGCCATAAAGCCCACTTATTTTGGACAAGTGCCAATGAGCAAAACAATGCCGGCTTTGAAGTTGAACGCTCCACAACACCTGACCTTCAACTCTCCTGGGAATCAATTGGTTTTCAGCAAGGAGCTGGGACGACGACAGAAGCCCGGTATTATACTTTTGAAGATCCCCATCCCCACAACACCCTGAACTATTACCGCCTAAAACAAATAGACTGGAATGGCAATTTGACCTATTCCTCCATTGAAGTCCTCGACTTTTCGATGTTTAAAGACGATTGGGTCATTTTTCCCAACCCTGCAAATAATTTACTAAAAATCAGTTCCAATAAGGTAGGCCAAGTAAAAATTCAAATCATTGATGGAAATGGAAAAGTACTTCAGACCAAAGGTTTTCTAGAAAATGAAGTCATCCAGCTCAATGTTTCAAATTTACCGGAAGGACAATACTATTTAAGGCTCATTGATTTGACTAGTGGTCATCAAAAAAGTAAATCGGTTGTGATTGCGAGAGAATAAAAACAAAACATTTACTTTATTGAGATCCAAGAGGCAATAGGCGTGTAAAGTTAGCAACAGCGTCTCTGCTCCGGGCAGAGACGCTGTATCGTAAAATCTATTGAATGACTATTTTGCCACTTTGGCGCAATCCATTCGTTGACAGAGAATAGGTATAAATACCGCTCCCCCACTGATCAATCCCGGTAATCTGTCTTTGATGTCCCCCTGCGTCCAGGGTTTCTTCCATGTAGTACACTCTTCTCCCCAATACGTCGTAAATCTCCAGTGTTGTGGTCCCCGATTGAGGTAGATCAAAGCGAACTTGTAAAGTATTTCCGCTGACGGGATTGGGATAAATTTGAGTCATCAGATCAGAGCTCGGCTTGGTTGTAGAACGAAGTTGACCACTACCACGAGATCGGTATTCCAAAGAGATCCCGTAGCTTTCTCCCAAAGCACCAAAGCCCATTGCCCTCGGCGTGCCAGTACTGCTGAGGCTAATTTCATTGCTTAAGGCTGTTACCATTGCATTGGCTTTGACCTTGATTTGAAATAGAGTACTTCCATCGGTAATTTCTCCAGTAAGTCTCAATCCAGAAATCCACGAGGTATTTAATGCACCGTTACTGATGAAAAACTGATCGGTTGAGAAATAAGGAACGTCTCCTACACTCACTTCGGTGATTTCCAGTACCGTAGGATCGTATTCGAAACCAAATTGATAGGCCAAGACTGGACTTAAGCCCACTCCTTTGACGGCTACCCAGACCTCCTCTCCCGTAGTCATACTACGGTCTTCCATACTCACGACCCCATTTCCGACAACAGTTCCACTGGATTGCTCACATTCACAATTGACGTCCCCTTTTTTGATTCCCGTAAAATTAGCTTCACTATCTGGCAAGGTCACATTGACACTTCCCGGGGCATCAAACGGATTAGAAGGGTCGGGAAAATTATAATCTGCATCCACAAAAGCCCAGCTATCACAATCGTCCAACTCAAGGGTAACCCCCAAAATCAATTTTCTCAATTCCAACAAATCGGTGGCGGTCAATTTACCATCACAATTGACATCGGCAGCAATGATATCACAAGGATCAGTAAGGGGGGCCAAGCCCAAGATATGACGTTGAATCAATACTAAATCTAAAGTATTAACCCCACATAAATCCTCCCCATCCTTACTGGGGGTGACCTGATAAGTCAGCTCCTCTCCCGGACAAATACACACCGCATAATTCCCTTCGCTATCTGTTATTGCAGTCTGATTGCCACAGACAGTAGGATCACTCGATATCATGGTAATGGTCACCCCTTCCATGGGATCGCCAGAGCAACAAGTTTTGACCTGCCCTTTGATGCCATTGATACAGATTTCCTTTCCGTCCTCCATTATTGGTTGGCATATTTCCCCTCCTACAACAGTCTGTGCACTGGTAAAGTCGATACTCTTGACACAAGCACCGGGTTCTCCATCAACGACAACCCAAAACAGCGGAGTTCCCGTCGGGACGGTGGTACCACTGGAGTTGCAAAAACCGTAGGTGATCGCGTTTCCATCGATGACCATGCATTCTCCATTGAGCTGAGTATACAAAGGACAAGGGCCTTCACAAATCAACGTCTCTACCGAGGCTTCTGTTTCGCTGACGTTGAGGCTAGCTCCTGCGCCTAAATCAACCTCCAGTTCGATAAGCATCGCTGTGATGTTAAAAAAGGAGACCAATGCGTCATCTAATCGTACCGGAAAGCGAACTTCACAATCGGAATACAGGGGATCACCAACCGTTAACACAAGCTCATTATTTTGACAAGGCGGATCTCCCGGAATGATTACAGACTTATCGGTCAAGACGGGGCTACAACATTCTTGGGTAAAAAGATTCTTGATCCGTGCAAAATCAAAATCCACGTAGATCGTATTTCCCGTATAACTAGTCAGGTAGATGTCAAACAATACGGTACCATCGGGGTAAAAAATGGGAGTACCGCCCGAAGAAACATTTTGGTAGTAAAACTCAAAGCCATCAATCTCCAGCGAAGCCCCCGGGTCCACTGAGCCTTCGCTAGCAGCCCTAGCAGCAGCATCAATGACGATAATTCCATATTCATCCGCAACATTCAAGCGGACATCTATTTGCGTCAAGCTAACACCATTGAGGCTATTCAAGACAACGGGTATTTTTACCAAGTCGCCAACTATCGTTTCGTTACCCAAGGTAATTTCCCAATCGGTACTGGTACAGGGAGCAGCTTCTTTTACAGTAATGGGCACAAAGTCGAGTAGTTCTGAAGGATTTGACAGATCACAAATCGCTCCGGTACAACCATCAAAAAATGCCACATTCGTAATAATAGCATCCAAAGTATCTCCAGGAATACCTTCTGCCACAATGGTAAATAAAAGATTGCCATTACCAAAGGGGACATCAATCAAATCAGTATCACTATTGTATTCGTATCGAAAAGTATTTCCAGTGATGCTTAGTTCTCCATTGTTGACTGGAACGTTGAACATAGATGTTGTAAGTCCTGCGTTGATGAGGGCCCCCTCTCCGTAAATGTATCCTTCTACGAACAAACTGCAGGTTTGAAAAGAGGTAGGTGCAGGAATGGAACCATCGTTATACTTAAGAAAATAAGGGAATTCATAAAGATAGCAATCTCGTTCAACGGGAGAGTCATCGGACCCTTGAGTCAAGGAGCAATCTACTTGAGCAGATAGCAATATTGGCGTCAGCAATAATGCCCATAAGAAGAGGAAAAAGGATCTTACCATTTTCATAATTTTAGATTTTTTAGAATTAAAAAAATAAAAATCAGTACCGCCCTATTCACGAGCAGACCTGCCCTGGCCTGCGGCAAAAGGAAACCTCCAATTACAGGGGGGAGTAGTAAAAGAGGTATTGGACTGAGTACAATAATGAATGACCAAGCTGGCCGCGGCAGGCTCCACCCCCAAATTATCTTGGACAAAGGGAGGTACCTTATCTTTTGATCAATCATTCAAAAGAATCAACTGGGACTTGGAAAAAGTTGGTTTTAGAAGAAACAAGGCTGTTCACACATCCTGGTACAGCGATGCGTGAATATCAATTTTGAGGTACTTTTCATAGCTCAGCATTTTTAAAATTGCTTCAAGATGCAATACTTACAATGATAGAAACAAGGAGAAAAAAAGTAAAGAAAAATGGATAGAAAATGTTTGAACGTGTATCATTCCTTTTTTAACGTAAGGGGTTGGACAGTTGAAATGATCAATTTTTCCATCCGGCCATCCATTGAGCTAGAGGTCATGCATTGATCATCAATTGTATAGCAACGGTGTGCGTATTGACACCGTCAATGGTGGTCTTTCTGCTTCAACTGAAACTAGAATCAAGGGGCTAAGCGTAAAATCTCCTTTGAAGATTCGAGCCACAGTCTGGACAGTTTTCTTACCTTCGGGTCATGAATACTGAATTGAGTAATTTTAGGCAGCTAGGCTATGCTTGCGGAATGTTGGGATTTTCGATCCTGATGAATATGATTTCGGTCATGCTCATCTACGTTTATGTTCCACCCAATAATTCAGATTTGATTCCCTTGATACCTCAGATTACGCTATGGGGCATATTCAGCTTGCTCTCAATTGTTGTGACCGGTGGGCGCCTATTTGATGCCATCTCCGATCCTCTGGTTGCCTTTTGGAGTGATCGATCTCAACATCGACGAGGTCGGCGAACACCATTTATGGCGTGGGCCTTACTTCCGGCAGCCCTATTTTGCACCCTTATTTTTGTTCCATTCCATTATGGAGAAAGTACCCATAACTTGTGGTGGTTGGCCGGGACTCAACTATGTTTTTACCTTTCGCTGACGCTCTATATTGTTCCTTATAACGCACTATTGCCTGAACTGTCGGCCAATCAGAATGACCAAATCCGACTCTCCACCTTGCTGTCGGTAGGCTATGTGTTGGGCATTATTGTTTCTTCCCAAACGCCTCTGCTGGCCGATTGCTATCAAAATACTTTTCCGTCAATTTCTCGAAATGACGCCATCCTCTGGGCCATTGCCAGTTTGGCTGCACTAGCGGCTTTATTCATGATCTTTCCCATTCTTAGCATTGACGAAAAACGACATTGTTCTAGCCAACCCATTACGATTCCACTTCGCTTGGCTTTCGGTCAAACCTTGCGCAACCAAAACTTTGTGCTCTTTGTCGTTGCAGAAACTTTTTACTTCATTGCCATTACCATGATTATCAGTGGCTTGTTGTACTATCTTCGCGTCTTGCTTGAGTTGGAAGAATCGCTAGGTGGTTTTGTGATGGGCACCATGGTCCTCACCTCTTTCCTATTCTATCCATTTATTGGCCAGCTTACCCGAAGGTTTGGGGTCAAGTCAATCATCCTATTGAGCTTTGTTTGGCTGGGCGTTT
>JBCCSR010000128.1:0-9201 GCA_039199865.1 Bacteroidota bacterium | reverse complement strand
TTATTTTTCATGGTTATTTTTTTAAAAAGTTGGACTAGAACTAGGATGAACTAAAGGACCTTAATATCAAAAGTGTCGGTGGGCATTCTAAAGGTATATTTCTGTGAGATAGAGGATCCACGCATAGTACTCTCCTCACCAGTTATTTCTCCACCCGCAGAGAACACTTCAAAGTCAACGCCCATACTTCCGGTTGCCCCTACTTTTTTGGCGGCTTCTCGTACACTGGTAGCCGTGATTTCTACCGTCCTTGCCCGTTGGGTGACGTCCAGTCGGAGGGTGTTGTTTTTAGGTAAGGTATATTGGATGACTCCAGAAGGGGCTAGTCCTCCCTTACCGACGTTGGTAGACGCCGCTATAACTCTGAGTGTTCCTACTGGTTTGATCCAGAAATCAGAGAAAATAGCCGCACCTCCTTTGATGGGTACCCCATTCGATTGAGGGACTACATTAGGAGCTTGAGACTCTATCAAGATAAAATGCCCCAAAAGTGGTTCGCCTTTAAAATTTTTGATGGTCAGGATGACGTTGGCTTTTTTCCAACCTGCTTTTTTTAAGATTTTCTCTCTTTTCGATTTACTCACTTTAATTACCGTATCCTCCAACTCTATTACAGGATTGTCTTTTTGATAAGTGTAGCGTTGGCTCTTTCCCTGAACATATCTGGCATTTTGTTGCTTTCTGTAATATTTAAGATCTTCTTGAAGGTCTAGAAAACGATTCATTGACTTTGGTTTTAGAAATTCAATAATTTTTGATGGACTACCCTTTGAGATCAAGTCGTTTTTAAGTGACCGACATAGCGTAGCGTTCCGTTATAATTTAACTGGACCAGATCCTCGGGGGAAGTCCACTGAGGTGAAGTATTGGTTAGTTTTAAACCCGCAGCTTCGTAGGCCGCAAATACCAATTCTGAGCAATAGAATTCATCGTTCGATTCCGTGCCAAGGAAAATCCGTCCGGCAAAATTTCTACACTTATCCCTTAGCGCCGGAGAAAAAACACTACACGCCGAGGTGACGATTTGAATCGGTAAATTTCGGACAATTGCGAACTGATCAAACTGGGTGCCTTCCTTTTGTTTTTTAATTAAAAAGTTTTTGATCATCTCTCCTTTCTTGGCATCCATATTTTGGTGTCGGAAGGCCACTGTTACAGTATCGTCGCTCATGGCCGTTTCCAGGGATCGCTGCAGTACCCCAGATTCAATTGCTTCGATAACATTGCCATTGCCAACATAAACGGAAGCATGGCTTACCTCCGATCGAGTCACCTTTCGAATGGTTCCCGAAATGTTGGGATCAGCGGTAGTGGAAAGAATGATGTCTCCCACCTCTAAGGCTGCCTTACCAATCGATCGGCCACCTGATTTTGGAGACAGAGGGATGTCATTGGAAAAGGCACTCACCAGGCTATTGGGCTGACTCATCTTATCGAGGTCCATTAAAAAGTCAGCCGTATCTACCGCCGTTTGTTGACTAAGTTCGGGGACAGACTTCGCTACATTTTCGGGTAGCTTCGTTCTGGAAATCGCATCTTGTTTTTCTCGCTTTTGATTGGCCTTTTCCATTTCCTGATCAAAAGCATCAAATCTTTGCTCCAAATTAATGGATCCCAAATCATAAGTATTGGCCAACTGCATGCTTTGTGCAATCTTTTCGAAGATGCTATGATCGTTTTGCTTGGCGGCTTCCTTTTTCTTTTTAGCTTGCATGCGTTCGCTCTCCTCTTCTGCAAGCTCATCCGTAGAAACGGTTTGTTTTTTATCCGCATCGTACTTTTTTTGACCACTCAAAATGGCCCTTAAGTCTGCTTCGAAAGAGGCCTGGTCGTCTTCTATTTTAGTGACTTCTTGCTTTTCTTCCGAGTAAATGGGTTGCTCTCGGGATGCCTCCGGCGTCACGGGTGGAGGACTTGGTGGGGATGCTTTAATGACAATGGCTTCTTCAATATCATGATCTGAATGGACACTAGATGGAGGCGTGCTATGCACTTGACCCTCTTCACTAAAGGAATGAACGGGCTGTGGATCAAAAGTATCTTCAAAGGGTTCGACAAAATAGTCTAACGCTCCGGTAAGTGAATCCTCCTGACTTTGTTCGGCACTAAATACTTGCTCCTCCTCATCGTAGTCGTCATAATCAGTATCAGCAAAACTCAATGAAATCGTTTTGTTATGGTCATAAAAGCCATTTTCTACTGTATGGCCTTGAGCCATCGGAGAATGGAGCTCTGATGGAGGGAGGGACACCGCTTCAGTGTCCTCTTCATTATAAGATTGAACAGACTTTAGCCGTTCTTTCTCAGCGGCATGAATCTCACAGTCTTGAAATAATTTGAGTAAACCTCGTTTCCTTCTCATGCTATCGGGGTTTGTTGATGTTCAATTTAAAAATGGTGAATGGGTCAAGTGCCATGATCAGTTCATTTCCCTCGTCTTTCATCCTTACCTGATCCACTTTAATGGTCAGTTCTTCTTTTCCAAAAGAGAGCATTTCAATGAGTTGGCCATTCATGACGGCTATTGGATTGTAGTTTTGATCAATGGCTAAATTTTCGCCTTCCACCTTCAAATGGGGTTGGCCCTGTGCGACGCTAAATGAGGCCTTGCGGATGGAGGGAGGGAAATTGCTTCTTCGAGCCTTTTGTAGCAGCCCCGCCAGTTTTTTGTAATTGGTTTTTTTCTTGCTCGCCTTTTCCAAGTCCACGTTTTTCTTCTCAATCTCTGCAAGATCGTTGACGGAGGTCACACCAATTTTTCGTAGACTTTCTTTGGTGTCATCATCAATTTCCTCAATGACATCCAAGGAAACATCATCCTTGGTGATGGGCTTTTTGGTGGTCTTGCGAATTTGTTGATCAGTGATTGAACCCAATTGAATGGCAATTTTGGAGGCACCAGTTTGTCCGGGTTCCGCCGTAATAAATTTTACTTTTTTTCCATCAAAACTGGGGAACAATTGCATTTCCAAATTCACATCTTTTACTGCATAAGTCAAGGGTTTGTTGATGGCTTTCACCGCCAAGGTCTCCCTTGCCTTGTCCAGTTCTACAATGAGGGTATCCAAAAAAGATTCGAGATTCCAGGATTGGTTCGTGGCCATAATTTTACGCTATTGGCTGATCTTCAGGAGCAATTTTTTCCAGGGTAATTTCAATTTGATGAAAAGCGGGCATAAAGGAAGTTTCGGTATAATACAAAGGAGGAACCCCTCCCAAAGCCACCGTACCATCTTCGGCTACTGCAATGTCCATTTGAAAAGGCAATCCCATTTTCACCGTTTCGATTTCCATGCTAATGGCCTCATCTGCCTCTATCCCACTCACCTTTCCGTCTACGGAAGCCAGTTGTTCTACAAACTCGGAAAAGCCTAAAAAATCTTCGTCAATTTTGCGGTCCATTGTTTTGATTTTTTGCTTCTAATTCTACTGGCATCAACATGACCCTCTTATCAAATAAAACCTTTTGGCCATCCAATAAGATTGTTTTTTGGGTCTTGCTTTCGGCATACTGGCCAGACAAATCTGGAAGAATAGATTGTTGATTCATTATTTTGATTTTGTTCCAATAAAGTGAATACTCGAAGGCCGTGGAAAGAGCAGCACCTCAGGTTTGAATTCCGTGACTTGTCCAAATGGATTGATTCTCGCGGGTCGAACCAAATGGATTTGGTGGAGGCTCACTTCTGGATAGGTCCAAACGGTTCCGGTATCTCCTCCTTTGCCTTTGATCTCCAAATTGACTCGGGCGACCTGATTGTAATAAGTTTTGAGGGCTTGGGTCTTGAGGGCTTTGAGCTTCGCCTCCTCTAATCTGGTTTGTCCCAATTGGGGCAGCAAGTGGTTGAAGGCCTCGATCGACAGCTCCATTCCACTCTTCAACTTGGATTCGACCTCTCTCCTACGTGGTTCCTCTTCCTCTGCCGCATTGTCTCGATAAATTTTTCGTCTGGTCTCCAATTTTGCAATGGCCTCATCGCTAAAGTCGATGGCATAAAAATATTTTACATCAAAATTAATTTCCCAACGTCTGCTTTTAGCGTAACCTCCCTCCCAGACCTTATGCCAAAAAGGGCGGTACCGAATCATATCGTTAAGTAAGATGGGAGTTCCAACACTTTTGCCCATTCGATCAAACAAATAATCATCGACCAAAGTGATGTGATGCATTTTAAAGGTTCCCCGATTCTGACGCCCTTTCTTGCCTCTCCAAATAAAAGACAGTTCCAATTTAATGTCTTTGTTACAAGGCAATGCTTGCGTTTCCTCCGCACTAAGGCTCACGCTATTAATCGTATCCCCTAAACGAACGGCTTTTAGTTTGAAGCGCTTTTCCAGCAATACGGCATTGGTTTCGGCATCCTGGAAAATGGTTTGTACGATTACTTTTGGAATCGGACGACTCGGTACATTTTGTGCTTGGGGAGCAACGCGAAAGGGGAAGAAAATATCTGACCGTTTTTTGTAGACCACTCTCGACCTTCCTTTTAAATTGACTTTGGCTACCTTGACAAATTCAATATCAATGCGCTTTTCGTACTTAAAAGGAATGGCAATTGAACCCACCTTTCTACTCATACTTTGCAGTAAAGGAAGAATCGTCGGGTCATCTACGCCCGGATTGATGTTCTCCAGATGTTGCATTTCCTGTTGGTCCATTTTCAAAACGGCATCGCCAATCGCCTTGAATAATTTGACGGGTTGATTGCCAATGGCATTAATCATTTTGGGGTCCAAAACTTTACCGAGCAAGGGCGCAAGCGCGGGAAGGGCGGCTAGAAGTGCCGGAGCAACTTTGGCAGTAGCATAGCCATTTTGTCGACTCATACTCGCCAAGAGCGGAACAATGGTGGGATCATCTACGCCGGGGTTGATGCGCTCCAGATGTTGCATTTCTTGTTGGTCCATTTTCAAAACGGCATCACCAATGGCTTTAAAAAGTTTGATGGGTTGGTCACCAATGGCTTGGATGGTTTCGGGAGAAGCCACTTTTTGCAGCAAAGGCGCCAATTGCATCAAAGTCGCCGGATCGATGGCCATGCTTTCACTGACGGAACTGGCCTGCGAGATGCCATTGCTATTTTTCAACCCGTTCAACAATTCCAGGATCGCGTTCAACACTTTATCCGTACTCCCCGTTTTTCCATTGCTCCCCGCTTTGGCTTTACCTCCTTTCAACAAACCACCTACAATAGGAGCTGCTACCTTAATCAGTCCAGGCAAAGCACTGACAACAGCCTCCCAAAACATCCCTTGACTAAGGTCCGTCTCCGAATAAGACTTGGATTTATATTTTACAGGAATTTGTTCCATAATTGCGTTTTCTGAACTCATAGATAGCTTTGGAAAAAGAAAATCTGCTTTGTTGTCCACGGGGGCAACCACGCGAAGTACTTCCGAAACAGCAATGCCTTTCCCTGCTTTGTCTTTGAAGCTCAACAATTGTATTCGCTTGGCATTGGCATCAAAGTGATTGGCAGGAACTTCCAAAATAAAATCGGCCCGTAACAGACGTTGCGCTGCATTTTTCGTCTCAAATATTGGAGACCTAAAAGTGATCCCACGCAACAGTTCAATTCCTCGATCCCTCCTACTAGCGCTACCGATGCGATATTGAAAAAAACGATTGGTTCCGATATCAACTCTGAAGCGAATACGGTCTCCGGAAGACCCCAATTGTTGGATGATTGCTAATGCCATCGTTATTGCTTAACAATTAAACCATTGAGCTAGGCAGGTTTAAGGGTAGCCGCGTTTTTCTCTTCCTGACTGGGTTGAGCATACATCTGTGAGAAATTATCCAATTTGAAATAATCCGTCTTAAACTTAATATTAACGTATCCTCGCAACTTGGCTTTCAATTCATCTTCGGCTGTGCTTTTGGCAGAAGAAACACTGAGTTGAGTTTGGCGTTTGCTTTTGGTCACGCCTCCTCTGGGTCCTCCAAAAATTCCTCCGAGTAACCCTCCACCAGCTCTAAAAGATGTTCCCTTCGATTTAGAGGTTTTCATGATGGCCTTGTCTTTCTTATCCACTTTCCGCTTGCCCTTGAATTCGAAATTGACTTCAGCTTCCACTTCTCCCTTTTCAACCACCAAACGCGTAACCCCCATGAGGATCATTTCTCTTAAGGCATGTCGATGTTCTTGTGCCATTTTTATTTTGGCATCCATGATCTTGGCCTTGACCTCATTATCACCGATATCGACTTTTTCCCCTTTGGGATTGGTCAATTCCATTTTTTCATTGCCATCTCCATCTTCTTCCATGACCATGTTGAACTCATCGGGATTGTTTTCTGCCAGATAAGCGAAAGCGGTGGTATTGTCGATCTGCTTAATAAACTTGGCAAGACCAGAAGTCGCTTCCTTCATCAGCCGAATGTAATCATCCGTCTGTGCTTTCATCACGGAGATGTTGGCATCAAAGACAGATTGCAAAAGGTCTTTGACAAACAGAGGGAAATCAACGGAGTCAACTAAGTCTTCGAAGGCATCTACGCCATCATCAAAATCTTTCTCGTGCCGTCGGTCATCAATTAAATCGCTGGCTTTATCTTTTGCAGGTTTTCGTCTCATTTCCTGAGAAAGTCCGCCTCCTTCCTGGCTCAACTGAAGCATTTGGTCTTCTACCACCTGTAAATACATTTTCTTTTGATCCTCGATGGGCATGGTTTTGAATGCCTCGTTGCCAGACAAAATATCTCTAGCTCTTGACCGAGCCAGTTCTTTGAAATGATTGTTGTTCATTTTTGTTGTTTAAACCAATTGAAGAATAAATGTTGTCTACTCTTTTTGCATTTTATCTCAAGGGCTTTCCTCCGCTTGATTCAATGCAAAACAGGAATTAATGAGCTGATGAATCACTTGCCCCACTTCTAGAAGTCCCAGTCCTCATCCATTGACTCGTATTCCGGTTCCGTCATTTGTCCCTCCCGATCGTAGTCCTCTTCGTAGCGATCATTTCGTCTCACTTCTTGCATTCCTCCTTCCAATTGGCTCTTCCCCACGATAAAGGATTCGACAGTTCGAACAAAAGTTTGGAAGTCATCATTGGTAAAAGTAGCTGGATTGTAATCGGCAATTTCCAACATGATTCTTCTGGCGTTGGCCGCAACGGTTCTGAGGGCCGAAGTGTTTGGATAGTTGCCAAACTCCTCTCGGCTTATACTCTCTACAACATTCCACACGTCACGAGCAACCCCATGTCCGGTCTGATCTTTGATTTCGGGTGCATCGAGGATCTGGATGGCATCCTCCAAATGGGCGTACATCTCGGGAACAAAAATTTTGATCATCCCCGAAGCTGCTCTTGAAAGGTTGTGCTGCAAGTCGAGCATCACTTGTTGAATGCTGGATTTGGAAACATTTTCGGGATTGTCAGCCCTTTCAAACTTTTTGATGTAGCGAATCACTTCGTACATCAAAGTCTCCCAGAGGCTACCAAAGTTTTCGTTCAAAGCCATATTTCGCATCGACTGTCCTTCTCCCATATCGAAAACTTGCTTGTAAAACATTTCTCTTTCTTCGGCGGTGGTGCGTTCGTCCCGCAACTTCATATAGTTGTAAATTCGGGTTGCCGTAGTACTGGAAGCCACGTCCAAACGTCCCAGGGTAACGTATTTTAAAATGACATCTGCCACTCTAAAAATACCCATTTCATCGCCTAGAATCATAATGGCATAAAGGGTAGCTGCATTCTGAATATTATCGCGATTGATGCTGCCTTGATTGTAGGTGGCACCTTGGAGAAAGCCAAAGATATTTTCGTGATCGAATACATTGGTTTCATCGTAGTAGACATTCTTTACGGGATCGCGCCGACCACCGCTTTCTCCACTCATCACTTGTTGTAAAGCCTGCCAGAATATTGAATTATGTTGATTCATTTTTAATTTTATTTATTGAATGACTGTTGGGTGGATATTCAAAATAGGGTTAGCCGTCGTTCGCTACTTCCCTTGGAAGGAATTCTTGCGTTGACTTCAACTTTTTGGTATGTCCGCTAACAATTAACTTGGCTTGCAAGATCAAATCCGCATAAGTGTAACCATAGGGAATAGTCGGAAGTACTTTTCCCAGTTCTTCGTCTTTTAATTTCGATAAGGCTTTGAAAGTCTTGATGCCTTCATCAAATAATTTTAGTTTGGAAAAAGTATCCATTCCTTTTATTCTTTCCAGGGGATCTCCCACTAGGTTTTGCTTTTTCAATTCATTGACCTCCTTCACCAAAGCCTCGTATTGAGTTTGCATTTTAACGAGCTGCTCCTTCATTCCCGTTTGTTGCTTTTCCATCACTTCTCGCAGTACCTTAATTTGTCCTTCGACATCCGTTTTAGCCGAATCGATGGCCAACTTGACGCTCAAACTGACTTCATCCGCGGGCTGGGGTTGGAAGCCAATCTCCACCAGATAATTGACCATTTTGGCAGCCACTGCCGACTTATCCGTACCGTAGGGCAATTGAACTTCTTTGCTATCCAAAAAGGCATAGACTAGGTCAAATAAATCGCCCCCTCTCTTGATGTTTTCCACTTCGCGTAAAATGGCGGGAACCACCAAACCCGGAGCATAGGGCAATGCCTGTTGAGCGACTTTGGTTTGAACGGCTACCAGTTCCGTTTCACTCACATCCAGGTGTTGCTCCTCAATGACTCGATTGACTAGGTCTACATTGATGAAGGCCTTTATTTTTTCGAGCGATGCCATCATGTTGGTAATGATGCCATCCACATCTTCTACTTTCAAACCTTCAATGGCTCGAAATGCGGTGTAAAATAGCAAGCCCTCGCGAGAGAAAATGTGCCGATTGACATTGCTCAAAGAGGTATTCAGACGCTTGCTAGCCTGGACCAACTTTCCGGTAAATCCCGCTTGCTCCAGTACATTTTTTAGGACCTCCTGTCCGCTTTCATCGCTCTTATACTCCTGCAAGAGTGTCTGGATATCCATTTTTACAATGTCATCCTCGGTAGGTTTGTTGATGTGGTTCAAAGCGGAGGAAAGATCGTCCAAAGACCGAAGTACCAAGAAATCCAAAGGGGTACGCGAAGGCGTAATCCGAATTTCGGGCTGGTTGATCGGAGCCCCTTCTTTGATGGTATGGATATCAGCCAAATCACCAATTCTTTCGATTCTGGGATAATAAGAGAGGTCACCACTATTTTGAGGCTGAGTATGGAGTATTCCGTTGAGAAAATTT
>JBCCSR010000127.1:0-9321 GCA_039199865.1 Bacteroidota bacterium | reverse complement strand
GCTTAGTAAGCAATAAACTAGTCGCTTGATTCAATGGATTGGAGACCATTGCTTGGTGATGCACCTTTGATAGTTTAGACAATTTATTGATGGTCTTGGGGCACTTTGTTTTGTAAGCCAAAAACAAGGGCTTAAAACGGTTGAATAATGCTGCCAGTTTGACCAGCCCAAATTTTTCAAATTGAACCCCTGGATTGTAGTTCGACAATTTAATCGCATTAATTGCATCCTGGCTTTTGATCAATAGTGCTTCTCCGGTAGTTCTGTAAATGATATAACGAAAAAACGCCATGGTCTCGGTTGGCAACACGCCATACAAGTCCGCAATTTTGATCATAGCTTCCTTATTCTTGATGTTTTCGTCGCCTGTAAACTGATAAGAAAGTTCATCCGTCAAAACGGACAGAACATCGTTAATGGTTTCCTCTTTTAAGGCAATACCTGCTTGTAATAGACGCAAACATTT
Organism: Bacteroidota bacterium; assembly: GCA_039199865.1. Lineage (GTDB taxonomy): Bacteria > Bacteroidota > Bacteroidia > Chitinophagales > Saprospiraceae > JALZUU01. The sequence goes on along the minus strand of JBCCSR010000127.1, from coordinate 8,855 downwards.
CTGGGTCATTTCTGCTTTAGAATAGGCTTTGATAACTTTGAAAGTCACTTTCAAATTGGGAACATTGAGGACTTCATTGGGGATGTACATTTCATCTTGGAAGTCACTACCGTAGGTGGAAATGTAATGTCTGATTTGTTCCATGAGCAATACGCTTCGAGGACTCGAAAGTATTTTTTTCCAAGACTTGTGAAAGGTTTGGTTTAGGCCGTAGGCATCTAACTTTTCGTTCTTGTAAAAACGTTCAATTCGACGCTTGGCCCACAGGGCACCAGGCTCAATAATGTACCCTTTACTCGAAACAAAAGGCTTTTCTTGATTTTCTTTTTGAATGACTGCATTGAACAATTGAAGCGTTTTCATTTTTGATCGTTTTAAATCAATAAGTGAGGAGTAGTGATGAAAAATGGAAAAAATAGAGGAACTCCTTTTACCTATTGTCGTTAACAATTTTCTAACGGGAAGTAAGTTTCTCAGACGAATGTATAGGAACCTCCTTTGTCAGAATTTCATTGACACTTCAAAGTTACTTTCAAAATACGCAATCTTTTTGCGTAGTATTATTTTTTTATTTTTTTATTGATCCCCATGTTTATTTTACTTCAATTGAAGAGCTGACTGCGTTTAAAATTGATGCCTTGCCTCAATAAGTAAGCATGATAAAAACTAGGAATATCTCTTTCCCATCGATTGAGTAGCAGATAAATTAATAGACTTTCTATTCTCGAAATCATACCCAAGACAATCATGATATTAAAGAGGTAGACAGAATGGCCAAACAATACAATTTCACAAAAAGCGAGCAAGACAAAACAGCCCCACGCTTTGGAAAGATAGTTATGAGGGGAAGGCATTTTCCCAAATCTAAAAAAACAAAGCAGAACAACCACAATCTCTAAAATCAGTACTAAAGAGATTTTAAAGCATACGGATTTGATAAATACCGGATACATCAAATAGATGCTCAGCAAAATGAGCAACCAGAATATCCTATCGACCACCGAATCTAATTTTCTCAAATGATCACTTGCTATCCCCAATCGTCTGGCAATGATTCCATCAAAAACGTCCGTTAAAAAGCCAAGCAGCATACACCCGACAATGACTTCTTTCAAGGTGTAGGGGTAAGTCAGGGAAATACATAAGATGAAAACGCCCAGGATCAACCTGAGGTAGATGAGTAAGTAGGGAAGTTGGTGGCTGCCTTTGGTCTTCAATAATTCCATTTGAATTGATTTTTTCCCTCAATTTAAATGGACTACAAGTGCTATGGATAGGAAGATTTGCCAAACATACATCTGCATTTCTCCCATATCAATACGTTAGATGATTTTGTATCAGGCAAGGGACGTCGTCGACGGTACGATTGCGCTTAGTAGCGCTGCTCGACTAGGGATGGCTGGAGATCGAATTAATTCAACTTCGCCTCCAATTCACTGTCTAGTATCTGGACCAAAATTTCGGATGGATGCAATGCTTGAGTCAGATTGCTACCAATCATAAGAAAAGCTACCGGATTGTTCCTCGTGTATATTTTTAAGGATTACTCTGTTCGAACCGCCTTTTCATCGCTATCCATAAATCCATTAAGGAGCAGGATAGTTTTGACTACTCCCGTTGAGTCTCTCATAAATCGCATCGCGGCATCTCTTTGTTCCATGTAAAATTGATTCGGTGATTGGGGGACTAAGCGAATTTTCATAAGTCCCATCGAGACAAATAAACTATCATTGGAATGGAGGACATCAAAACTGGTATTTTGATTAATCGAATAGTTTCCCGTGTAATCTTTCAAAATTGCTTTGTCGATCGCGTAGGGTTTTCTCGACAGAGGAAGTTGGTATGCTTTTCCTGCAAGTAGGGCGAAAATAATATTGGACATTTCCTCTCCTACTGGATGTCTACGATTGCTTAAAATGATTACGGAAATATTGCTGGCTTTGTTGTTGACCAATGAATAGCTAAAGCCATCATCCTGTAAATAACCGCTGAGCTTCAACTCCTGTGGATTGGCATGAATGATTTTCACCAAATCACGCCCAGTAGATTTCAGACCTCTGCTGCTAAAGGCCTCTTCGAGCAGATAACTTGGCGCTGGTTCTAATTCGAGCCCTTTGTCTCGATAATTGTGATAGAGATAACCGATGGCCACATTGGCATTGGCTCGATCAAAGTAAGTATTTTCCAAACCCAAATCTTCACTGTACTTCTCAATATTTTCCTGATAAGTTTGCTCGCTTACTTTTTCAATTAGTTTTCCCAATGCGTGGTAACTGGTATCCGTCTCTTGAAGGATTAAATCATTGACGCTAACCTCCAATTCCATTTCTGGAAGATATTTTGCGAATCGATCCGTTCGTTTGATCTTGCCATCCCTTACGAGTCTATCCAGGAGATGAGCAGTAATCATTTTTGTCAAGCCGCCAATTTTAAAGGCCGTTTGATCCGCAAAGGGCAATTTATTTTCATCATCCGCAAATCCAAAGGATTGATGATATACAATGGTTTTGCCTTTGGCAATTACGATCGTTCCACTAAACCGATTCAATTCGAGATAGCGATTCCCTAGACGATCTATTTTTTCAATTGTCGCATTGTCGAGATACTGGTTTTGTCTTTGATCATTGGTTTGGCAAGACAAAAAGCTCAGCATCAAAAGGGTACAACCCAATATGTGACCAGTCATTTCTTTATTCATGATCAAATGAAAGGATTTTTCGATAAACGGTAAAATAGGACGAAGAGCAGGGTTAACAATTATCGTTTGCAGGATTGGGAAATAGTTTCCTCAGCAAACTTGTAGCGCTGGTCAAATGTATGCTTTTTGGATCTATTATAAAACAGAAAAGCAAACTCCACAAAAGAGTTTGCCTTTTGTTCCGTTGGAATCCCCTATCTTTTCTTGGTACTTTTTGAAGGTTTCAATGAAGGGGTATTTCCGGGAGTATTTTTGTTGTCCCTTTGACGTCGGTCGGGTTTGCCCGTTGATTTGGCAATTCTTTTCGGACCAGGTTTAAGTCCCATGGTAGTTAATTTTGATGAAGCAATTGATTAGCTCGAATGCCAACCATGATCAATCTTAAAATAGTTTTCCTGGACAAAGAGTTCCTTGCTATCAATAGTTTGTTAAAAACTATTGTTGAATGTACTGATTTAATAATTCAACAGCCTGAGGATTCTTTAGCCTATTGGCAATGACCAGAGGCGTTTCGCTCCCAATGACCTCCTTAATCTCGGGGTCTGCTCCATTCTCTAGCAATAGCTTGGTAATGTCCAATTGATTGTAGCGAATGCTTTCAATCAGTGGCGCAGCCATATATTCCGGATGCTGATAATTAGGGTCAATCCCCATTTTGAGGTAATACTTGACCAATTCCAAATCTCCCTCTTGAATCCCTTTAAACATGGCTTTCCAGTCTCCGCCTGACATATTTGTACGATTTTAATCTTTTAGTGTAGTGAATCAATTCCAACTAAAAGTAATCTATTTTTCCAAAAGAGTAGCGCATTCCCTCCTCTTAACTGAGAAAAAACATCATCCATTATTCATTTACAAACGATTACAAACGGCATTAAGCGCCTAATGAACGAATACGACTTGGACACCGCCCTACCTTTGTTTTGTCTTTTTCCAATGGCACTGCAATGTAACACAATATCACCTTCAGAGCAGCCAGCCCAAGCAAAAGATATCATCATTATCAGATGGAATATTCATTTTTAACAACTTATTCGTTTAACTGCTCCTGCAAGAGCACAAACCACACACAGTATGAACAACATTAGAAACCACACCCAACTCATTGGTTACATCGGTAAAGATGCCGAAGTTCGACAATTGCCCAATGGCAGCTTCCTGGCCAATGTTTCCATGGCTACCAACGAAATCTACCGCAATAAAAATGGCGATCGCATTCAGAATACCCATTGGCATCGGTTGGTGGGCTGGGGCAAAATGGCCGAGCTGATGGATCAGTTTTTTAAAAAAGGAAAAGAAATTGCCATCACGGGAAAGCTGACTTACAACAGCTACGAAGACCGACAAGGACAGACCCGTTATGTATCACAAGTAGTCGTCAGTGAATTTAGCTTGATGGGTAAACCTGGAAAGTAAGGCTACTTTTAGAAATAGAGATCATCTCCGACTTTACCGTACAGGAGAAAATACAATTTTCGTAAAGTGTAGGGATGATTCCTATTTCACCTTAAGTCAGTGAGAGCTATTCGCGCCCTTTGAGCCATGCTAAAATAGCGCTCGTCTTTTGTGAGGCTATAGCCGGAGGCAGCACAACTGATTCTATTCGTTGCAGATCAATGGCCAAACGATTTTCAGCAGTAGCTTCGAGATCTTTAAAAATAAGGAAACGATTGTTGCGCACATTTTTATCCAGAACGGGATTGATTTTGCGAGCACGCTCAAATAAAACTCGAACTTGGAGCCGCATGTCCTCTTCGTCGATAACTGGCACCAAGGCTTGGTAGAATCCTTCCTTGGTCCTCACTAGAAAAAGGGAATGAAAAGTGGCTCCTCCATCTGCCGGGGCAAATTCTGCTGTGGGTAAAAAGGCTTTAGGCTTGAACTTATCACTGTAGTCAAAAGCAAAAGCACCGTAATCTTGTGCATAGCCCAATAAAGTGTTTTCCCAAAATTGCAAACCCTGTGGTGCACCCGATTGTGCATCTTCAGCACTGCGTTCTTGTAAATACTTGGGCACCAATCGGGGCAGCATCTTTCGTCCCTCAACATCGTAACAGAAAACGTATTCATAGCCTTGCGTACAAATCATTTTATTCTTGTCTTCAAAGGTCTCAAGGCTTAAGTAGTACGGAAAATCTGGACTGTAATTTACGGGAAGCGTCGCTCTTGACAGCAACGAACAATCCTTGGTATCATAAACTTCCAAGATGCGATGGCTTTCGCCAAAATCGATATCTTTAGTCGTTGAATCGGCGAGAATACAGACCAGCTGTTGCGCTGTTTTCAGATAACACTCGTTGCCATCGAGAGGCGTAGCGGATAAAGTACAATTGTGCTTCTCTGGAAAAGATGGAGCGGTACTCGCTACTTCTTGCTGGGGAGCCTTGGCATCCGATGGAGGAGCTGATGGAGCAGGCGCTGAAGGAACCGATGTCGTTCCTTGACCGCCACCGCTCTCCTCACAGGAAAAGAACAATAGCACAAAAGCAAAGGACAAAAAATAAAATCGATATTTCATAGTACACCAGTATTGATCAATCTGCTTGAAATTACGTTTTTTTGGGCAATCCAGCCCAAAAGTAAAAAGAAGATACGTCCCCTCGCTTAAGGAGTAAAGTCAAATACAATCGGAGGATTCACTACTTGATAGCTCAAATTCACTACACTAGCATTGAGGTAACGTGTCTCGCCATCGGTAAATGTACCGTAAGCTTCGTGGATGTGTCCAAAAATATGATAAGCAGGCCGGACGCGTTGGACGGCTTCCAATAAGTCAGCACAACCCACCAAATCACCAGAGTAAATGCGATCGCCATATCCCAGTGGCGGCCCGTGCGTCACCAGAATATCAATATCATCTGGAATGGGCTCCCAATACCTTTTGATGTCTGCTCCTCGATGCCGATTGAAGGCCCAGTCAAAGAAAAAGGGAGTAATTGGTGAGCCCCAAATGCGGATGCCTTCTATCTCCGTCCAATCGTCTTCCAAATAAATGATCTGATCATTGAGCAATTCCTTGAAAAGGGCAGGTTGATTTTCGAGCATGAAATCGTGATTGCCGCCAATAAACAGTTTATGCCGATAAGGAAGCCCCGTAAACCAATCAATAAAGGTACGAACCTCAGTCGCCAAGCCCCGCTTTGAAATGTCTCCTGCGTGAATGATCATATCCCCTGCGGGTAAATCCAATTGTTCGTGGTAGCCGTGCGTATCTGAAATACAAATGATTTTCATAAAAAATAATGCTTTGATCAAAGCCCGATAAAAACTGAGCAACAGAATCAGCTCCACCATCTATCGAAGACTAAAATGGAAAATTTAGCCAAGGAAATATAAGCATATTCTACATTACCCTCCGAGCAAAACGTTAAAAAAACCTTAAAACATTTTCTTCTTTAAGCAAAATCTTGTTTTTACGAAGTATTTCGTATATAATTGTTGTACGAAAATATTCGTATTATTAAATTCAATTGCACAATGAACAAAAATTCAATTCCAAAACCCACCGACTCCGAGTTAGAAATCCTACATCTCCTTTGGGAACATGGCCCATCATCGGTACGATTTGTCAATGACAAACTCAATGAGCGACGTGAAGTGGGCTACACCACTACCCTGAAACTGATGCAGATTATGGCAGAAAAAAAGATTGCGATCCGCAACACGGATAGCCGTACGCACATCTACGAAGCCAACATCAGCGAAAAGGACACTCAAAATGCACTGCTCAAAAAATTTGTAGATGCTACTTTTCGGGGGTCCGCGATGAATCTGGTCCTGCAAGCACTAGGCAATCACAATGCGTCAAAGGAGGAATTAGACAGTATCAAAGCCCTCATCAAAAAAATTGAGGACGATCAATAATTTAGCTTTAACCTATTCAAGAATGCCTTGAAAAGTAAACCTTATGGAATTTTTACACCAATATATTTCTGAAGAACTCATCTATGCATTGGGCTGGACCGTACTGCACTCCCTGTGGCAAGGACTGTTGGTCGCGCTGATCATGGCCTTTCTGTTTCAAGCCTTACGGGAAAAATCAGCACGGATCCGTTATGAAATCGCCAGTCTCTCCCTCTTTGCTGTCTTCTTGATGGCGCTATCTACCTTTATCATCCTTTACGATTCGGTGGAGCAGCACAGCCTTGAAGCCATCTTGACAGGCGAGTTTACTTTACTCATCAATATTTCTGGAGAGGGAGGATTCCTCCAAGAAACCATCCAACAGAGTTTGGATTATTTCAATCAATATTTGCCTTTGATCGTTTCGGTGTGGTTACTCGGTGCTGCTTTTTTTAGCCTCCGCTTATTGGGAGGTTTGGCTTATGTTCAACATTTAAAGTACAATAATAATGAGCTGCTTCCTGCCTTTTGGCAAAAGCAAATGGATCGACTATCCGCAAAACTTCGCTTGAAGAAAAGAGTAGACTTACTCGAATCCAATCTGGTCAGCGTCCCGATGGTCATCGGTTTTTTCAAGCCTGCGATTCTCATTCCAATTGGTGCCATCAATGCTTTGAATGAAAAAGAGGTAGAGGCCATCCTTGCTCATGAGCTAGCACATATCTTACGCAATGATTACTTCCTCAATATCTTATTCTCTATCATTGAAGTCTTGTTTTACTATCATCCTGCCGTCTGGTGGATTTCTGCCAATTTGCGGCTCGAACGCGAAAATTGCTGCGACGATATTGCCGTCAAACTCTGTGGCAATTCCCTCACCTATGCCAAGGCTTTGGTCCGCTTACAAGAAATGAATGCCCAGCAAAGCATTCCGCAATTTGCCATGCCTTTTTTCGGAGAAAAAAATCAATTGCTCAACCGGGTCAAACGCATTCTCAATCAACCTCAAAACAGATCAAATATCATGGAAAAATTGACCGCCACTTGCTTGTTGCTATTCGGCCTAACCTTTTTCTCAATCAATGCCAAAACACCGGTCAACCAACATAGCAGCAATTTATTTCACTTTTGGGAAAGTCTCGAAGTCCCCCAAGTAAAAGCCAACATCACCGCCATCGAAGAAGAAGTAAAAAGGGCAGAGACGATCGAAAAAATGATGGCCACGGCCATTGGCCAAATCGCCAAAACCATTAACCCTACGGACACCCTCCCCGACCGAAAGCGAGACCGACATAGAATCGTCAAAACTGAGGACGACCGACGAGTCGAGATAACTTTAGAAGATGGCATTGTCCAAGAATTGATCATCGACGGAGCATCCATTCCCAACGATCAAATGGATGAATATGAACAGCTCATCGCTAGCATGATGGAAGAATTCAGTTCCATTCCTGCTCCACCGGCACCACCAGCGCCACCGGGATTACCCGCACCACCAGCACCACCTAGTCCTCCGGGGCTGTCTGATCCGTCCGGTTTAAAATTCCGCCACGAGCAAGGGCGGTTGGGCTTAAACAGCACCACTACCGTGACGACGCAAGAAGGGGAAAATGGAGAAACCATTGTCATCATTGATGGAGATAATGGAGAACCCATGGAAATCATTATGGATCCCGACCAAACCAAAGTCATTTCTATTGATGGCGATCTCATCCAAGTGGGAGATACTGCCTTTATCGTCGACGAATTGTTTTTTCCTGGTGGCCATCATATGTTTTTCAACCATGACTCCAATTCTTTTCCTAGCGATATTACCGTGACCAAAGATGGGTTTATCTTTGCACCAGGATTTTCTGTAGAGAGTTGGGATGCAGAAGAGTTAAAAGAACTCATGAATGGTATGACTGAAGAGCAGAGCGCTTTGGCTAAAGAATACCGAGAGAGAGTGATGGAATGGAAAGAAGAAATGGCCATGCGACAAAGCGAGAGCCAAGCTGAAATGAGAGAACTCAGAGAAAGACGCCAAGCTGAAATGCGCGAACTCAGAGATGAAATGAAAGAAAAGCAAAGAGAGTACCGCGAACAAATGCGCGAACAAATGCGTGAGCAACGCGAAGAACAAAAAAGATTGAGCAGAGAACTTCGGGAAAAGTACCGAGAGCAGCAAAATCGCGACCGAGAGAGCATCCGTGAAATAGAAAATGATCGACGCCAATTGCACACTGATATCAGTTTTGACGGTAAAGGTCATTTCGACGCGGCATGATGATGAGCCGCGTGGCCTGCGCGTAGTCGAGACCCAGGCTATCGGCGG
>JBCCSR010000126.1:0-9323 GCA_039199865.1 Bacteroidota bacterium | reverse complement strand
TGAACATCCAAAATTGCTTTTTGGTGAGGCAAATACCCGTTTTGCGACTATTTTTTTGAGTTTCAGTTTTGGCTTGTATTTTCTCTTGAATTTGAGCCTACATTTTTATGATGCCAATCGTCAGGAAAACCAGCATTTGATCTATCAGAATCCTTTTATTGAATATGCTTCGCGACATTTGCCATCCGATGAGGTATTGTCTCTTTTCAATCCCACTTACGTAGCAGCCTTGAAGTACCTCAATCAAGATCCTTCGGAGAAAATCTATCGGGTAGGGACTTTTTTGAATTATCATATTCTACAAAACGACCAAAGGGTACTGGAAGACAATCAATTGGGGCAATTTAAAGAGATCAGTGCAAAACTGTCTGATCCCAATTATTTTTTATCTGTATTGCGAGATCAGAAATTTCGTTATATTCTTTATGACCTAAATACGGCAACACTTGATCGAACGCCAGAAAAGTCTTTGACCCAAAAGAGTCAAGAATTGCTCAACTTAATCCTCGATCCTAACCGTGTCCAATTGGTCGTCACAGATCGAATTGTTGAGGATCCCAACAGTGTCGTTGAATTGCCCCAAGGAAAAAAGGTAAAGGGAAGATATGGATTAAACGGCAAGGTGATTTTTCCGGGTACTTTCGTTCTTCTCGAAATTTTATGAAGCGATGATAATGATTGATCCAGCTGACATTCACATTTTTATCCCAGCCTTCAATGAGGCTTCAAGCATCGAGGCAATCATTGTCGAGCTTCGACAGTTGGGTTATCTCCATGTTTATGTTGTTGATGATGGGAGTACAGATCAAACGAGGGTTAGCGCCAAAGCGGCACAGGCAAAAGTCATCCAACATTACATCAATCGAGGAGCAGGTGCCGCTACCCAAACCGCGATTGAATATGCGAGGATGGCCAAGCATCCTTATATGATTTTGATGGACGCAGATGGCCAACATTTGCCTCAAGATCTCCAAGCCCTAGTTCAAAAAATGGAGCAGAGCAATTGTGATCTCGTCATCGGTAGCCGCTTTTTACAAAGTACTGCCGACATGCCTAGAAGTCGAAGGTGGTTCAATCGCCTGGCCAATCAACTGACCAATTTGATGTGTCGGCAAAACTACACCGATTCGCAATCTGGTTTTCGCATGCTCAATCGGAAAGTCATTGAAAACCTCAACCTTAGCCTCGACGAATACGGGTTTTGTAGTGAAATGATTTTTGTTGCCGAACAAAAAGGATGGAGCATTGCCGAAGTGCCCATCACCATTATTTACACGCCCTATTCGCTAAAGAAAGGACAAAATTTCTTCACTGGCGTTCAAACCGCTTTGAGTTTTATCCGCAAAATTATCTTTAGATAAAAGACATTATTGTTTATGGAAATCCGAATCTTCCAAATCATCGTCCCCCTCATTGCACTGTACTTCATAGCAGAAGTTTTTTTCAGTTATCGCAGATCTAAAATCACCCTTGGAGAAATGCTCGTAGGGACTGTATTTTGGTTGGGCGCCTTTTTGTTTGCCCTTTTTCCCGATTTCTTTTCGGTAGGAATTGCTCGGCTTTTTGGCATTGAAAGCAATGTCAACGCCATCATTTTTTTCTGTATTGGCATCCTGTTTTTCAATCAATTTAAAATGTACTTTGTCATTCGTAGACAGGAAAAAGAGCTCACCATTTTAACCCGAAAATTGGCGCTACAAAATCAACTTGAAGCAGACGCCCAATGAAGATCCTTTTTGTACTCGAACATTTTTATCCTTACCTCGGCGGTGCAGAACAGCTCTTTACGGAGCTCGCAAAAACTTTGGTTCGGAAAGGCCATTCGGTGACGGTAGTGACGACGCTTTATGATCCAACTCTGGCAAAAGAAGAAATTCTGGAGGGCGTCCAAATCATTCGGCTCAACTGTTTCAATCGCTTTGGCTTCACTTTTTTGAGCCTTCCCAGAGTACTCCAAATAGCTCGTCAATCCGATCTGATTCATACGACTACCTACAACGCCGCATTGCCCGCTTGGCTCGCCAGTAGATTGCTAAAGAAACCAGTGATCATCACTTTTCATGAAGTCTGGGGAAAGTTGTGGATGCAATTGCCTTTTTTACCACTATGGCAAAGAAAAATTTATCAATTGTTCGAAGGAGGAATCCTAAAACTTTCCTTCCATCGATACATCGCTGTATCTCGCTACACGCAAAAATGTTTGGCACAAGCCGGTATTCCTGCTAAGCGGATCAAGGCGATTTACAATGGATTAGACTATGCTACTTTTGCCCCTCATCAGCCTACTCCGCCAAAAGTATTCACCTATACTTACTTTGGAAGATTGGGCATTTCCAAAGGCTTGGACCTCCTACTTCCCGCCGCCCAAGGCTTTTATCAGAAGTTTCCGAATTCAAAACTACAGCTGATTATTCCCCAATATCCCAAAGCCATTTTCCAAGCCATCAAAAAGCGAATCCACGAATTAAAACTAGACCAACACATTAGGCTGTTGCACGACTTACCCAGACAAGAACTTTACGAAAAGCTCTGTCAATCTTCCTGTGTTGTGATCCCTTCTTACAGTGAAGGGTTTTGTTTTGCCGCAGCGGAAGTCGTTGCACTCGGCATTCCCATTATTTCCTCTCAAAAAGGAGCGCTCAAAGAAGTCGTATCTGGTCGATATTTACCCATCGAACCATTCGAAACCCAAGCTCTTTTTGTAAGTTTAAGCCAGGCCATCAAGGGAGAGTGGAAAGAAATTCCCGTTCGTATTTTCCCTTTGGAAAAAACTGTTGAACAGCATGTCAACCTGTATTCAGAAATTTTGGAGCAAAAACCGTCGCCATGAAAATTGCCATCCTGGCCGATCCTATCGACAATCAAATTGCTGGTGTACACAGCTACACCAAAGGCTTGGTAGATGCCTTGATTCGGTATGACAATAGCAATGAATACATTGTAATCAGCGAAAAAAAAGACCCTGCGCTATCCAATAAAGTCCGACAAATTGCCATTCCCAACAATCGCTTTCTACTATTATTTGCAGCCTTGCGAATGTTGGTGATCATCCCCTTTATGCTCCGGCGACTTCGCGTGGACGCCGTCCTGGAACCTGCACATTTCGGACCATTCAATCTGCCCAAATCCATTCGTCGCATCACCGTCATTCACGATCTGACGCCCTTACTTTTTCCCCAATACCATCGATGGCATAGTCGTTTGTTGCAGCAACTTTTTCTACCCCGAATTTTAAAAAAAGCCCACTTGATCATTGCCGTTTCTAAAAATACGGCAAAGGATTTGAGCCAACTTTTTCCTTTTACTCCGGCAAAAACAGTTGTCATTCCTCCCGGGCGGGATCCTTTTTTCCAGGTGGATCACAATACCGCTGTTTTAGAACCATTCCAATTGCGAGCCCCCTATTTCCTAAACGTTGGTACTATTGAGCCGAGGAAAAATCTGCTGGTTTTGCTCCGCGCTTATCAAAACTTTCGAGAGCAGTCTGCGGATAAAGTTTTGCTGGTTATCGTGGGGAGTAAAGGTTGGAAATACCAGTCTTTTTTTGCAGTACTTGACCAACATCCTTTTAAGGAGGATATCCGTATATTGGGTTATGTTGAAAAAAGGACGCTTCCCAGTTTATACACCCATGCCAAAGCCTTCATCTACCCCTCCCTTTACGAGGGATTTGGCCTTCCAGTCTTAGAAGCGATGGCCTGTGGAGCCAGCGTGATTTGTTCTCAGACCTCAAGTTTACCGGAGGTGGGCGGCTCCGTAGCCCGTTATTTTGCTCCCGAAGAAGACGCTCAGTTGTTACAACATTTACTAGCCATTGCACAAGGCCATTTTCCCAAAGAAAACGATCGCACCTCATCCATCCAACAAGCCGCCAGTTTTAACTGGAAAACTGCGGTCGCTCTGTTCCTTGAAGTACTCCACAAGTAAAACTCCCCACTATGAATGTGGATTCCAATACGACAATTGAATAAATAGTCCACCTCTTAGATCATATAGTGCTCATCTCCCAAACCCTTTTCTCTTATTTTTGAACTTTAAAGTTATTTTAAAAATGAAAATTTTACTTATATAAAATAGCGTTTAACTCAACCGAAAGCCTCTTAATGAAAAAAATGTCTACATCCATTAAATCGACAAAAGCAGCTCTCGCTTCTTTAGGTACTTTTACCCCGCTCTGGTTGATTGGTCTACTCATTTGCGCCCTCAACTCTGGGACTTTATTTGCCCAGCCAGCCAATGATCTATGTGCAGATGCGCAGCAATTGGTATTTAATGGCTCTGACTTAACAGAAAGTACGGGTAGCAACACCACGGCTACGACCACGGGTGCACCACAAGATTGTGGAGCCGCTGTTAACAATAGTGATGTTGGTGGCGTCTGGTATACCTTTACCGGAACGGGGGCCAATCAAATGTACACGATCTCTACTTGTAGTTCAGATACAGATTATGATACAGAGATTAGCGTTTACAGTGGGACTTGTGGTAGCTTAGTCTGCCTAGCTGGCGATGACAACGATCCTTATTGCAACAATACTGTAAACATAGCAGGCAACCTTAAATCGACGGTCAATTTGATCAGTCAAGGCGCAGAACAGTATTACATTTATGTGAATGGAAATAATGGTGCTTCCGGAAACTTTGGAATTTTCGTGGTCAATCAGACCCATCTACGCAATTCCCAAGATGAATGTATCAATGCAATCAACTTGAATTTTGCCTCGGGAAGTTTAACTGGAATTTTTCCGAACTTGCAATACGCTACCTCCGCTGATGCACCACAAGATTGTGGAGCCGACGTAAACAATGGAGATTCAGAAGGGACATGGTATACGTTTACTGGTACGGGTGCAGGCATACTCTACAATATCAGTACCTGCCATCCTTTTACTAATTTTGATACAGAAATCAGTGCATTTACCGGTAGCTGTGGCAACTTGACCTGCATCGATGGCAATGACGATAACGGAGCGTGTTTTGGTGGTCGATCTAGTTTTGACATCGTCACGGATGCCATAGAGCCTTATTATATCTATGCCAAAGGGAACGAGGGAGCTGGTGGTAACTTTGGTTTGCTCATTGAAAACCAAACCCATCGAATACCCCCTAATGACCTGTGTGAAAATGCCATTGTAATCCCTACGCCTATAGATAATGATGGATTACGAGAGAATGGTGTACTAGAATTTGCTACGACGAGAGATGCACCGCCTGATTGTGGTGAAAATGTAGATAATGATAATTCTGGTGGAATTTGGTATACTTTTACCGCACTCGAAAATCGGCAATACTGGATTACTACCTGTCCTATTGGTCCGAGTAGTTTCCCAGGTTTCGATACTGAAATTAGTGTATGGACGGGTACTTGCGGCAGTTTGACCTGTGTTACTGGAAGTGATGATCTGCCCTTTTGTCCCAATGGTTCTCCTCCTATTCCATATTACTCCGGATTACCATTCTTGCTGTACAATACAATGGAGACCCAATATTACATTTACTTAAAAGGAGAAGCAGGCGCTACCGGGAGTTTTGAAATTCTTCTTGCAGATGCTTCACCCGAACCGGCACCAGATGATGACATTTGTAATGATGGCCCTACTGAAATTCCTTTAATGCTACACGGAGGAAGTAGTTCTGGTTCCAGTACAACCAGGTTTGCAACCGATAGCGATGCACCGGCCGATTGTGGCGCAGGCGTCAATAATAGTGATGCGGCAGGAGTTTGGGTTGAATTTACCGGAACGGGTAATCGCCTTTATGAAGTGACCACCTGTAATGCTGGAACGGTCATTGATACAGAAGTGAGCGCATTTAGTGGCCCCTGTAATAATCTCACCTGCATCGATGGCAATGCTGATGATCCAACTTGTTCGGTGGGGAGCGGTCGCTCTACCTTTACTTTTTCACCCGTTTCCACCCCTCCATCTTCTTTAGTGCTTACCCGCTTCTATGTAAAAGGAGCCCAATTCAACTTTGGTGAATTTACATTGCAGATCAACGATCTCAGTCCCATCAATGATGCCTGTTATAATGCTGAAAATATCGATGTTTTCCCCGGAGGGATGGGTTTTGCCAGTGGAGATTTGGAAAATGCCTCAACCGTTGAAGCACCAGTGGATTGTGGTACTAATGTCAACAATAGCGATTCTGGTGGGGTTTGGTATACCTTTACAGGAAATAACAATCGAACCTTTTTGATTTCTACTTGTAGTGCCAATACGGGTTTCGATACCGAAGCCAGTGTATTCAGTGGTTCCTGTGGCAGTTTTACTTGTGTAGAGGGCAATGATGATGATGGGACTTGTTCTACGGGGGGTGGGACCACCAGTTCCTCTCTCATGTTCACTGCATCGGAGGCGACGACTCAATATTATGTGTATGTCAAGGGAAATGGGGGAGCTTCTGGCACTTTTGATATTTCCATTGAAGATTTGACCCCAGAAAATGACCTTTGTGACAATGCTATCGCATTAGCAGATCCCAGTCCAGGAGGTAGTGTTTCTGTGAGCGGGACGCTCAATCAATATGCTACGATATTGGGTGCAGAATCCAGTTGTGACCCCGACGTTGACAATTTCGATTCTGGCGGGATCTGGTATACGTTTACCGCAGAAACATCTGAAACTTTTGAAATTACTACTTGCAATCCAGGAACCAATTTTGATACAGAAATTAGTCTATTTGCCAGTACCAGTTGTGGTGGCCCTATTCCTTTTTGTGAAGGCAATGATGATGATGGGATTTGCTCTGAGGGAAATGGATCCTCGCTTTCCACGATTACCTGGACTAATAATTCTAATATTAGCTTTGTAGCAGTAAAAATCTACGTCAAGGGGAATGGTGGAGCAACTGGTGATTTTACGCTAAGGGTGAATAACTTAGGGGTTTTACCTGTTGAACTCACTTCTTTTACTGGTCGAGAAGTAGGCCCGGTAAATCAATTGGAGTGGAAAACCGCAAGTGAAAGCAATACCCAATGGCATGTCATCGAACGTTCCTTAGATGGACGAGATTGGCAAGAGGTCAATCGGGTAGCTGCTGCGGGAGAATCCAATATTGAAAGGTACTACAGCTTACAAGATAAAGCGCCACTTCCATCTGCCTTTTACCGCTTGCAAAGCATAGATTTTGATGGAAGTTTTTCCCTATCAAGAGTCATCCATATTGAACGGGAGTCCAATGCCAACTTTGCCATTGTAAATATCTTCCCAATGCCAGTTGACGATTTAATGAATGTGACTTTTCTATCTAGAGCAGAGGAAACGTTGACTTTATCCATTTATGATATTCATGGCCGCCTATTGCGAAACGAAGTGATCAATGCTTTAGCAGGAGAAAATCAAACTCAGATTGATCTTCAGGATTTACCCGATGGTGCTTATATGTTGTCTTTAACAGGTAATAAAGAACAGGTAGCCCAGCGAATTTTAAAGACCAGGAAATAATCAATAGATAGCCCCCTCTACGCATTAGACCATCTCTTCGAATACAATACTTTTCGAAGAGATGGTTTTTTTATAATCGTCCACATCCGAACAAATAGTCCAAGTCATTGAATAAATAGTGAGACAGACTTGCTCCGTTTTCTCTTTACTTTGTTGAGGAATTGTTTTTCGAATTTTGCCCAGTGCGATTTATTCGGCTTACTCGCTTTTTCAAAACGCTCTCAAAGATGAAAACGATCAATAAACCTCATCCGATTTACGTTTTATGCTCTTTTGCAACCATTAGCAAGACTTGGAAAATTGTGATCGTTTTCCTGCTTTGTTTCCACAGTACGATTGGCATGATCATCTACGGCCAAAACACCCCTCCCAGCAATGATCTCTGCGGTGCGGCTCAATCCCTAGGTACGCTGGTGCTTGGAGGAGAGGACAGCGTCACGGGAAATACCCAGGATGCGACCACCAATGATGCACCAGACGACTGTGGTAGCGGGGTCGACAACGAAGAATCTGGTGGCGTTTGGTATACTTTTACGGGAACGGGCATGAGATTTTACGAGATCTCTACTTGTGATGCCGGAACCACCATTGATACAGAAGTTAGCGTTTATTTTGGTACTTGTAATAATTTGACTTGTCTTGATGGCAATGATAATGATGGCACTTGTACTGAGGGCGGTGGTGCTTCTAGTTCTACCACTACCGTATCGACGCTCGTTGATGGTGGCGAACCAACCAACTATTATGTATACGTCAAAGGCCAGGCGAGTTCAGTGGGTAATTTTGCATTAAACATCAACGACCTGAGCCCCACCAACGATGAATGTTTTGAAGCCACATCAATTTTACCTCCGGAGGGAGGAACCATCACTCTAAATGGAACAAATACTTTTAGCACTACTGCAGATGCTCCAGTCAATTGTGGAGATGGGATCAATAATACGGACGGTCCTGGCGTTTGGTACCAATTCAACCCTCGCCCCAATTCTACCTATGAGATTTCTACCTGTAGCGATGATACCAATTTTGATACGGAAGTCAGCGTTTACAGAGGTACCTGGTGTGGTGGCCTATTTTGTGAGACGGGTAACGACGACGATGGACTGTGTACGCAAGGAAGCGGAGGCACAAGTTCAACGGTAACGGTCACGAATCCTGGCAATAGTCCTCGACCCTTTTTCATTTATGTCAAAGGAAACGGAGGAGGGACTGGAGATTTTGAAATCACGGTGACCGAGTTTCCAGGAGAACTCTTGTTGGCGATCAAAGCATTTTTGGAAGGACCCTATGACCCGGTTTCCGGTTTGATGAACGATGATTTGCGTAGTTTGGGCTTAATTCCAAATACTGAACCCTACAATACCGATGGAGCAACCGTAGATGCTTCCGTATTGGCCGTAAGTGGAGCCGATGCAATTGTCGATTGGGTGTTAGTAGAGTTACGTGGCCAATTCAACAACACTGCCATCTCCCATTCCCGAACCGCCTTATTGCAAAGGGATGGCGATATTGTTGACACGGATGGAGTCAGCCCACTCCGTTTTACTTATGCCATTGAAGACAATTATTTCGTTTCCATACGACATCGAAACCATCTTGGCTTATTGACATTTGATACCCGTAGCCTAAACAGTGCCGTCACCACAATTGATTTTACCAACAGTGCCACAACGGTATATGGCTCCACCGCTTCGCGGCTTGACTTGGGGGCAGGAATCTTAGGCTTGTATGGAGCCGACACCAACGCTTCGGGAGCAGTCGATGCTACCGACCGTAGCAATGCTTGGAATGACCGCAACCAAAACGGCTACCTGAATTCGGATTGCGACCTCAATGGAATTACGAATGCAACCGATCGTAGTATCACCTGGAACAATC